>NZ_JANCOU010000003.1:0-210781 GCF_024295665.1 Streptococcus sp. CF8_St5-17 | reverse complement strand
CTGGTTTGCTTGGTACCTCTGGTTGTGTTGGTTTTTCTGGAGCTGGCTCCTCTTTTGGAGTTGCTTGAAGCTCATTGATAGATGCCAAAGCTGCTTGCAAGGCCTTATCTACTGCATCCTGAGTCTTAGCTTCTTGGATAGTTGCAAGAGCTTGTTCTCCAAGTTCAACGAGTTTTTCCTGAGCAGCTACATCATCGGCAAGTTCTGTTGCTTTTTTCTCGATAGCTTCAGTCAAATCTGCAATTGCCTTATGGTAGTCAACTTTAGACTCTTCTGGTTTTGATGGTTCCTCTGGCTGTGCTGGTTCTTCTGGAGCTGGCTCCTCTTTTGGAGTTGCTTGAAGCTCATTGATAGATGCCAAAGCTGCTTGCAAGGCCTTATCTACTGCATCCTGAGTCTTAGCTTCTTGGATGGCTGTCAAGGCTTGCTCTGTTAATGCAACTAGCTTCTTCTTAGCTTCCTTGTCATCACCGAGCTCAGCTGTTTTTCTTTCAATCGCTTCGGTCAGACTTGCCATAGCCTTGTCATAGTTTGGCTCTTCTGGCTGTTTTGGTTCTTCTGGAGCCGGCTCCTCTTTCGGAGTCGCCTGAAGACTGTTAATAGATGCCAAAGCTGCTTGCAAGGCCTTATCTACCGCATCCTGAGTCTTAGCTTCTTGGATGGCTGCCAAGGCTTGCTCTGTTAGTGCGACTAGCTTCTTCTTAGCTTCCTTGTCATCACCGAGTTCAGCTGTTTTTCTTTCAATCGCTTCGGTCAGACTTGCCATAGCCTTGTCATAGTTTGGTTCTTCTGGCTGATCTGGTGTTGGCGTATCATCTGCACCGTAATTTCCCTCCTTATCAAGGATCGTTTGCAAAGCTGTTGCTGTTTTCAGAACTTCTTGTGCATCGGCATCACTTGCTGAAAGTTGCTCAGATAATTTGTCCAAGTTTGACTTAAAGGCTTGACGTGCCTCTGGAGTATTCTTCAAGCTTGTCTGGTCAAACTTAACCAACTCATCCTTCCAGCTCTTCATGGCTTGGATTAACTCTGCTTTGGTATAAAGAGCACTATCTTCACCATGAGTGATGAACTGGTCAACTTGGATACCAATATTTCTCGTAGTATCATTACGTTTTGGATCCAATTGCAAGGTTACAGCATGCCAACCTTCTTCGAGTCCAGTCAAACGAACGAGAGTCTGACCACCTTGACGGGTAGTAGCTGTACCACTGAAGTATTTCTTACCATTGTATTCAGACGCATTCCCTAAGCCATCTTGATACTCAAGTTCTTTACCATCTAGAGTAACCTTGTAGATACCATGTCCAGGATCAACAAAACCTTTGATTTCAAGACCTGTTCCGTAGAAGTAGGCTGTTACACTAGCATTTTTCTTTTGCTCGTCATTCAATCGACCGAATGATGCCCAAGACTCAGTGTTTTGGTATTTACCTGATGAATTGGTTTCATGGTGCCAACCTGGGCTATAGTCAAGCTGAGTTGCTTGATCGTCATAGCTTGTCTGGTCTTTTTGGAGTAGTTCTGCCTTCATCACTTGAATCGTAGCTTCTGAAGCAAAACCAAGGAGGGCATTATCAGAAACGCTAGTCATTTTCACTTTGAAGTCAAAGATTGAATCAGCTTGCTCTGTAAAGTCAATCGTTGGAATCGTGATTGTTTTCTCAGTTTCACCATCTTGAAAAGTCAAGTCAGCTGTTGTGTCCTTGTACACTTTACCATGAACCCCTGTTCCTGGTTCTGTTACAACATGGACTGTTGCTGTTCCTTTGCTACCACCAACACGCTTAATGGTTACAGTAACCGGTTGACCTTTTTGAACTTCATAAGTTGTTTCTTTCATCTCAAACATACCTTTGCCGGCATTGTTAAGAGTGTAGATACCTTCAGTCGCAATAGGTTTACCAGTCTTGTTAACAAGTTTGATGGTATGTTCACCTGGAGCCAAATCATCTGTTTCATAAACCATCTGGCTACGTTTACGAGATGCATTATTGGTTTGCACGTCTGCAACCTTCTGACCATCTACGTAAACTGACATTTCACCGTGGTTTGGATCCACTGTAGATACTACATATGCTTTTGTTCCAGTGAAGCGGTAGGTTACACTTGCATCTTTTTGGTTTGTCCACATAGATGTTCCGCGGATACCTTCAGATTCGTCATACCAAGTTGTATTTTCTTTATCAGCTGTTGTATTTGAATGGTAATCCAATCCTAGAGGGTAGCCGTCTGTTTTCTCAATACTGCTTGGTGTCTTATAAACAGAGAAGTTTGTCAAAATAGGTGTCGCTTGTGCACCAGTAATGGTCACGCGAATTTTTTGTGCTTCTACTGGTTGACCTTGGATAAGGCGACGATAACCAACAGTTGACCCTTCACCGTATGGTACCCAACGTCCATTGAGCTCAACTTCAACCTTGAAGCCAGAGATACGTTGACCTTTAGCGATATCTTCTTTGAGTTCGACTACGTCAAAGCGTCTCTTTTGACCAAGATCGACAGTGAATTCACCTGTCTTAGCATCATTTGCTAGTGCCCAGCTCGTATCATCCTTACCATCTGTTAGGTGGCTTGCTTGATACAAGTGATTCTTACGAGTAGAGCTTGCAGTAACTGTTGCACCCTTAGCGAAGTCAGTCGCATACATTTGATCCAATGTTGCTCGGAATTCTTGCAAGCGAGCGACGTCTGCTTCTGCGAATTTACCTTCTTTATTAGGTGGAATATTGAGTAGAAGTGGCGTTCCACGACCAACAGACTTGAAGTAAATATCCATCAAATCTTTGATTGATTTTGGTTGTTGATTGTCATGGTAGAACCAACCTGAACGGATGGAAACGTCTGCTTCACCGACTGAGTACATATCTCCTTCTGGATCCCCATGATTGAGATAATCATTCTTCACATCGTCGGTGATTTTAGCTTTCTTGACTTTATGCCAAACTGGATCTCCAGCGATCCCACGTTCATTACCAATCCAACGTACGCTTGTCGGTTGAGCAGAGAAGATAGCGATATCCCCTTCAGCTTTCTTGATGTACTCGAACCACTTGTCAAAGGTATAGGTTACTTTTTGAGCTCCGCTACCACGAGCACCGTCCATCCATACTTCGATGAATTTACCATTATTTCCGTATTTAGGATTGCCAAGGATTTCCTTGAGTTGGTTAAGGTAGTATTCGTTGTACTCTTTTTCAGTATTCACGTGATAGTTTGGATTATTTGCATCCCATGGTGATAGGTACACACCCATATTCATGTCATACTTAGTTGCTGATTTTGAGATTTCTTCAAGAAGGTCACCCTTACCATTTTTCCATGGACTAGCAGCTACGGTATGTTTTGTATATTGAGAAGGATAGATTACAAATCCGTCATGGTGTTTGACAACCATGATTGTTCGTTTGAATCCAGCGTCCTTCAATGTCTTAATCCACTGGTCTGTATCAAGGTTAGTCGGGTTAAAGTTTTGAGGATTTTCTCTACCGTTACCCCACTCAGAGTTAGTATAGGTATTCATACCATAGTGGATGAAGGCAGCCAATTCTTCCTTGTGGTAGTCCAACTGAGCCTTGCTTGGAAGTGGACCGTAAGCAGCAATTTCAGTTTCTTCATCTTTTGGATCAACCACTGGAGTTACAGGAGTTGCTGGTTTTGGATCTTCAATCTTTTCGTATTCAAAAATAACTTCATTCACCCCTTTATGCTTGATAGTTGCTTCTTGACTTGCATTGACTGCACGATAACCTGCAATTTCTTTAGCTTGGAATTTATGAACAAAGGAAACATCGTATTCTTTACCTTCGTTATTGTCCACATCTGCAGTCGTCAACTCTTTATCAGAGTCTTTCAAGCGATAGTGAACCTCAAAGGAACCTTTGTTAACTTTATAGACTACTTTAATGACACGAGTTCCTGCGGGAGCCTTGCTCACAACACTATGATCCTCATCCCAAGCGTCTTTCAATTGTTTATTGACTGGAGAATCACCAATTGAAACAATCTCATATTTTTCTTTATTCTTCTTGTAGAAATCTGTTTTTTCAATTTCCGATTTGTAGTTATAATTGAATTGTGCTCCAACTTCTGCCCTGTCTACAAAAGTATCGTTTTCTTTGACTGGGTTATCATTTTGGTCCACATGTTCGATAACTACACGACCATAGTCAACACCTTCAACTAGGGTAGCAAGTCCACTATTATCAAAGGCATACTTGTTTCCACCGATGACAGCTGTGGTATTTCTGAGTAATTGTCCTTTTGAATCAAAGTAATAGCGATTATCGTTGTCACCTTGATACCAGCCTTCTTTGACACCGTATTTTTCAATGATGCCTTTAGCCCAAGCTAGTTGTTCTGGAGACAAGACCAAACCTCCTCCGAAACGATCTTTTTCAGCAATGTTCATATTGTCAACAGTACCACGTTGGTGAATTCCGATGACTTTGCCATCACCGTTGATAATACCGCCACCAGAAAGGCCTGATACAGAAGTCAAACGATAGGTAACACCTACTGTTCCCTTATCATCATATTTTTCAGTACCTTTAACAACACCGTCAGCCTTATACAACTGTCCTGGAACAATCGGCTCCTTCAATTCTGGTGAGCTTGAATCTGTAGGATAACCAATGGTACTAACAGGTTCTCCAGCTTTGTATTCCCGATGCTCTGCCAGAGGAGTGAAGGTTGCGGCCTTATTTGGACTAGCGATTTGAAGTGGAACAGGTGCTACGACCAAGGCTAGGTCATTCTTGTAACCTTCACCAAACTTATCTTTATTCCAAAAATGGATATCCTTTTCCTTGAAAATAACCGTCTTACCTGAGTTTGGCAAAGATCTTACCCTTGGACTATTTGAACCGACATTGTAGTAGAATTTAGCAGTATCACCACCACGGATAGATCCCGCATTGGTATCCGCATCCTTGACTAAGAAGTTGTGTGCTACTGTCAAGATAATATTTGGTGCAACAAAGATACCAGAGCCAGAATTGAGATAATCCTGCTTCCCACCATTTGCAAGTGGAGAGCTAAAAATGCTATAAACCATAGTCGCAGATGTAGCTGGTTGTCCTTCATAGTCAATATGTTTGAGATCCTGACCACCATTGATAATGGCTCTATTTTCTTTCTCTCCTCCAGTTGCACTTGCTTCTTCAGCTTTTAGAATACTCTTAGTTTCTACTTTCGGGCTATCCTTTTCTGATACAATAGCTGAAGTATCAATTTTTTTCACTGGCGTATCAGGATAAGCACGGTCAGGAATTTCTTCTGGAAGTAAATCTCCAGCCTCTTCAGTAGTTTTAGCCTCTTCTGTTACTTTTTCTGTAGCAGGAGCTGCTTGTTTAGCAACTTCTTCATTAACAGGACTCACTACTTCTTTAGTTTCCTTAACTGCTTCCGCTTTTTCTTTATCAACATCGATTACTTCTTTTGCTTGACCTTCTACTTCCAGTTTTGGCTCTGTCACAACTTCGTTAGCGGCAACATTTCCAGATGCAAAAAAAGCCAGTCCAACTGCCACAGAGGCTACACCAACCGTTAGTTTACGAATACTAAATATACGACTTCTTTCAAAAAAATACTGTTTCATCAAATTCTCCTAATGAACAAAAGCAGTCAGCTACTGCAAGAGCCCAGTTTCTCTGGCGACAATTTTATTTCTCAGTACCTACTTTAAAACTCTTCTTCCTCCCACTCTTATCTTCTGTTTAAATTCATTTTAGAAATCGCTTACATTTTTTCTGAATAAAAAAATGACTTGATTTTACAAACGCTTTTTCGAGATTTCTCAGTATAATAAATATACTATATTATTCCAAGAAATGCAAGGGCTTCCAAAGTTTTATTAAAGTTTTACCTAACTTTTTTCCTGCCAAAAAAACCTAAATTGGCAAAGCCAATTTAGGACTGTTTGGTTCTGAAATGATAATATGCTCCGAGCATACCAGCAGTATTCTGATGGTGGGCAAATTCAAGTCGAGTCTTGTCTGCCAAACTTTGAACAAGCGAATCTTTCAAAGCCTTACGGATTTTTGGTTTCAAAATTGCTTCTTGCCCCATAATGCCACCACCAAGGATGACAACTTCTGGATTGGCAACATAACAAATATTTGCGAGACCCTTACCAAGGTAATCCACCATACGGTCAATCCCCTCCATGCAGAGTTTATTGCCTTCGGTAGCTTCTTTGAAAATTCTGCGACCGTTCCACTGTTCCACTTCATCTCCATGTGCGTCTGCTACATACTTAACAAGAGCTGTCGTAGACGCTAAATCCTGGAAAGCTCCATCTTGCATGTGCAGATAACCAACCTCACAGGCAGAATTACTAAAGCCATGGAAAACTTGGCCATCAATGATTAAGCAACCACCGATACCCGTCCCAATTGTCAAACAAAGGGTAATACTTGCACCCTTTCCTGAACCAGAGACAGCTTCAGCAAGGCCTGCACAGTTAACATCATTTTCAATTTCACAAGGAATATTAAAGCTAGCTTCAATTTCCTTTTTAAATTGGGTTCCAGCATAATTTGGAATCTGTGGACCAGCATAGAAAATTTCACCCTTATCAGGATCAACCATTCCCGCTGAGGAAATAGCCACACCTGCTACTGGACCTTTTTCGAGATAGCTAGCTACAATGTCTTTTGTTTTTTGTAAAATGTGTGGACCACCCTTATGTGCCTCAGTTGCTACTTCGTGAGACTCTACCAGTTGTCCATCTTGGTCAATCAAACCATATTTGATATTAGTTCCACCAATATCAATTGCAACGTAATTAGTCATAAAGCCTCCTATTGATTAGAGGAAACGCTCCTTAGTTTCACGAATCAATTGAGCAGCTGCTTCAACAACTGGACGATCTTCTTCGGTCACTGGTGTAAGTGGAGAACGAACTGATCCGATATTAAGTCCTTCATTGATTTTCAAGACTTCTTTGATAACACCGTACATGTTTCCATGTGCAGCAGTCAATTTACCAATGATAGCATTGATTGCATATTGCAATTCACGCGCTGTTTCTAGGTCTTTATCTGCAATCAATTGGTTGAGTTTCAAGAAGAGTTCTGGCATAGCACCATAAGTACCACCGATACCAGCTTTAGCACCCATGAGACGACCACCAAGGAATTGTTCATCTGGACCATTAAAGACGATATGATCTTCGCCACCAAGACTAACAAAAGTTTGGATATCTTGAACTGGCATTGAAGAGTTTTTAACACCAATCACACGTGGGTTCTTCAACATTTCTGTGTAAAGACTTGGAGTCAAAGCAACTCCTGCCAATTGAGGAATGTTATAGATAACATAGTCTGTATTTGGTGCTGCTGCACTGATGTCGTTCCAGTATTTTGCAACTGAGTATTCAGGTAAGCGGAAATAAATTGGTGGGATTGTTGCAATAGCATCTACTCCCAAGCTTTCAGCATGGCGAGCAAGCTCGATACTGTCTTTGGTATTGTTACAAGCTACGTGAGCAATGATGGTCAATTTGCCTTTAGCAACAGCCATGACTTCTTCCAAAATCAATTTGCGGTCTTCTACGCTTTGGTAGATACATTCACCTGAAGAACCGTTGACATAAAGCCCTTGAACACCTTTATCAATGAAGTATTGCACCAAGGCACGAGTACGTTCTGGGCTAACTTCACCTGCATCATCATAACATGCGTAGAAGGCAGGAATGACACCTTCATATTTTTTTAAATCTGACATAGATTTCTCCTAAGATTTCTTTTTTCTGCTTTGAGCAGTTGATTTTTTACAATTTTAGTATACACCTTGTGAAAAGCGCTTTCAATACATCTCAGCCACTTAGATTTTAATTTCTATTCATCTCCCATAGCTTTTCTTGTTTGAAAGTAGTTTCATATCATTTTCAATCTGCCTGATATTTAGCAAACAATTTTTCCATTAATCCGGCTTGGCAAAAGGCAAGTAGACCAAAGCCAAAGAGTAGAAATGCTGAACCACCAAGCACTAGAGTAAAGCCTGATAGATAGAGAAGCATAATGATTAATAAAATAATCGCAAGCATCAAGAAGAACCACACGAAGTTAAAACTTACCAAAAGTAAGCTCTTTTGGAGCACTTCTTTCCAAGTTAATTCATAGCGTGCAGCAATTGGATAGCTAGCTAACATAACTAGTGTTAAAAATATCAGAATTCCCAAACAAATAGCTTTAATGAGTTGAAAGGCAACTCCAGTTTGACTCCAAAATAGTGATAAGTCAACCACACTGATCAAAAAGATTCCTAATTCCAGCAAACCTAACTGAAAACCTAATTTCAAATTTTGCTTAAAGGCTCTAATATAAATTTTGAAAACAGGAATACGACGGCTGCGCTTCACTTCAAAGATTGTCTGATAGAGACTGATTTTAGCTACTCCAATAGTCACAATAGGCAAACAAGACACAACAAAGAGTAGGTTAACCGTCACAATATCTAAAACCTTCTCGCAAAAACGCATCAGAAAGTTATCCGTATCAAATGCCGCTTTTATCAATCCAGATCCTTTATGTGCCATTGTTTGCTCCTCCTAACTGACTAATCGATTAAAATTTTAAATAAATATTTGCGAACTTTATCTTCCATACCTGCATAACCGTTAGGCTGGTGAGGTTCTCCTGGGAAGAAAACTGCAAAATTGTGATATCCCAACAAAAGTGGGTATTGTTCGTGACAATGAACAAAGCCAATATCACTGGCTTCATCAAAGGCTACAGCCTCATCTTTGATGCGAGAACCGTAGCTAGAATACTCATGTCCTTCAACTAACAAATGCAAATCTGCATAGTTTTTATGATGCTCAAAGCGATCATTTTCTTCTTTGTTGAGAACATTTTCCTGTACAACTAGAAAGACCTTATCCCCATTAATATCGTATTTACCTAATTCAAAAGTATCCTTACGATGCTCATAGAGATAATCTATAGCTTTGTCCAGATTTGGGTGAATTCCCTTGTAAAAGCTAATGTTTTTTAAATCATCAAAAATCATAGTAATTTCCTTTACTTCTGATGCTTATTTCCAATTTGATTTATCTTTTTTACCATTTCCCTTAAATAGTGCGGACGGAAGGTAAAATTATCCAGTGGATGATTTTAGAAAACCATGAAATGAAAGACCTAATTTTTGAGCTCCTCGCTCATTCATTTCTAGGCTCAGGCTAAAATAGTTCCCCGAACTATTTTACTCTCAAAAACTCCGTCCAAGATAAGTACAACATACTTATCTTGGATACCACTAAGATGGGAAATAACTATTCTAAATAGTAGCTAAAAAGTCAAAAATTAAGTTTATAAGTGTCTAACAAAACTTCCTGAAGTAACCAACTCCTCTCCATTTTGTAGACACTTATATATCCTGTATTCTCTTAGTCTATCAACTATACTTCTGCATACTGATAAACAGATTGTACTATATTCAATTTTCGCAGAGTATTAACCTTTAACGGCTCCCATAGTAATACCTTGAGTGAAGGATTTTTGGAAGACAAGGAAGACTGTTACGATTGGCACAGCTGCAAGAGCAGCCCCTGCCATAATTAAACCATAGTTGGTTGCCATCTCAGCCTGCATAGTCGCAACCCCGAGTGAGATGGTCAAGTTGTTACGAGATGTCAACATAACCAACTGCATGAAGTAGTCATTCCATGTATTGATGAAGGTAAAGATTGCAAGAGCTGCAAATCCTGGTTTCACAATAGGGAAGGCTACGCTCCAGAAAGTACGAATCTCACCACATCCATCGATTTTAGCAGATTCGAGCAATTCTGTTGGAATGTTTTCACTGAACTGTTTCATGAGGAAAACCCCAAATGGCCATCCGATCAAAGGCAAGATAACCGCCCAAAGAGTGTCATGGATTCCCATGAAGTTGACGATACGTACCAATGGTACAAGGACAACTTGTTTTGGAAGAGCCATGGCAGCGATAAAGATAGCGAAGAGAATGCGTTGTCCATAGAAACGTTTCTTAGCCAATACATAACCTGCTAGGGATGAAGTTGCACAAACCAAGAACATTGTTACCAATGAAATGAAGACTGAGTTCCACATCCATTGCAAGGCTGGGTTTTGCACCATCAATTGTTGGAAGTTCTCCATTGTTGGAGCTTTAGGGAACCATTGTGGTGGAATCATAATGGTATCCGGTTGTGATTTGAATGCACCTGTCAAAATCCAGTAGAATGGAAAGATAAACAGTACAGTCAATAAAAGCAAGAAGATGGTTGAAATAACAGTGAAAGCTGTTAAAGGTTTCTTTTGTGTAGATTGCATAGCTGTCTCCTTTCTATTAATATTCTACGTCGTTTCCAAGTACTTTAAATTGAACAAAGCTGACAATGGCAATCATAACTGCCAAGAATACACCAATAGTATTGGCATAGCCATACTCAGTCAATTGGAAAGCTTTTTCGTAAAGGTAGTACATGAGAGTACTTGTTGAGTAGTTTGGACCACCTGAAGTCAATAGCTGAATCAAAGCGAAACACTGGAATGAGTTGATTGTTGTAATGATTGCGATATAAAGAGTTGTTGGAAGGAGGCTTGGCCATTTAATCTTCCAGAAGACTTGTAACTCAGTTGCTCCGTCGACACGCGCCGCTTCAACAAGAGAGTTATCAATATTACCCATTGCAGCGATGTAAAGGATGATTGGCTGACCAACTGATGTTGTCAAAAGAATAATCATAATCGCCATCAAAGCCCAGTTTTTATCACCCAACCAAGAAATGTTTTGACTAATGATATGGCTTGACTTAAGCACGAAATTCAAAATACCTGATAGAGGATCATAAATCCATTTCCATACAACCGTTACGGCAACACTACCTGTTACAACAGGAAGGAAGAATACGAAACGATAGAAGGATCTAGCAACTGCATTTTGTTGGTAAGTTTGTGATGCCACAAATAGTGAGAAGAGTACAACGACTGGTACAGATCCGATAACTAAGATTACGGTATTAATCAAAGATTTTGTAAAGACAGGGTCTTTAAACATGCGGATGTAGTTGTCCAATCCTACAAACTCAAAGCTAGTCATCGAGTAGTTAAAGAAACTAGTGATGAATCCCATGATCATTGGAGCTAAGACAAAGACGGTAAAGAAGATTAATACTGGTGCTAAGAAAGCATAAGAAACAATTGTTTCTCTCATGCGAATTTTATTGACTTTCACAGTCGGCACCTCACTTTCAAATAGTTTTTGTTTTTTTTGATTGTTGTCTGACATTGATGTAAAATCAAAATGAAATTTTTTCCATGAAAAGCCTATGTAAGAACTTCATTTTAATTTTGACCTGTCAGTTCCTTACATTTTTTAAACAAAACTCCCCCTTTTCGTACACAGATGTGCACAGGGAAAAGGGGGGATTTTACTTTTTATTTAGGGCTTATTATTTAG
This sequence comes from Streptococcus sp. CF8_St5-17, assembly GCF_024295665.1. NCBI lineage: Bacteria > Bacillati > Bacillota > Bacilli > Lactobacillales > Streptococcaceae > Streptococcus > Streptococcus sp. CF8_St5-17. Next base: position 199,354 of record NZ_JANCOU010000003.1, on the reverse strand, counting down.
CTGCTTTTTTGATTGTTTCATTCGCTTTTTCAGTGAATGTCTTCAAAGCTGCAGCAGGTTCTTGGTCGCCATTAGATACTGCTTGCAACATTGGGAACCATAGAGTTCTCATTTCAGCAAATCCGTCGATTGTGTTGTAGTATGGAGAGTAGTATTGAGTCCAACCACTGATAGTTTCCATACGTTTATCATCATAAAGTTTTCCAAATGAAGTACGAACTGGGAAGGCACCTGTACGAACTACGTCTTTAGGACCCCACTCTTTATCATCTGCGATGAATTGGATGAATTTCTTAGCTGCAGCGACTTTCTTTTCATCCTTGTTGTTAAATACTGCAAATCCGTTTACAAGGTACTCAAGAGCTGGTTTGCCTGAATCAGATGGGAATGGAACTTCTACCACTTCAACTTTACTTGCTTCCAACAATTTAGCTTGGATACCGTTTTGAGCTGGTGCCCAAAGGATTGTGTATGATGTTTGACCGTTTGCAAAGTTTTGGATGTCTGCTCCACCGTCAAATTGTGAACCGTTGTTCAACAAACCATCTTTAATCCAGCTAGTTGCTTTTTCAAGACCTTTGACGAACTTAGGATCGTCAGTTGTGTATTTAGTAACTTCTTTGTCTGTTACAGAACCGCCGTAAAGGTTAGCGATGAAGGCACGTGTTCCTTGGTCTCCCCCTTGACCAGAACTGAACAATGAACCTGGAGTGTATCCTTTGTCTTTAAGCGCTTTCAAAACTTTTTCAAAATCATCAGTTGTCCAACCTTCTTTAACAAGGTCAGCTACACCAGCATCTTCCAACATTTTCTTGTTCATAGCCATGTAGAATGGTGCAGAACTGATTGGATACATGTATGCTTTGTCACCAGCTTTACTTGCTTGAATGATGTTTTCATTGTTAACATCTTTAACAAATTCATCTGTAAAGAGGTCATTCAACTCAGCTAATTTACCATTTTTACCGTAATTAATGATACGACCTGGTGCATCGAAAAGTACATCTGGAGCAGTTCCAGCTTCAATAGCTGTTGTGATTTTTTCTGGACCAGATTTGAAGTCGATTGTTTCTAGTTTAACTTTGATATCTGGGTTTGCTTTTTCGAAAGCTTCGATGATAGATTTTTCATATGTTCCTACACCGTCACCAGATTTTTCTTGAGTGAAGACTGGGAAAGCCCACCAAGTGATTTCAGTTTTTCCTGCATCACTTGCAGCGTCTTTTTTAGCGTCTGATTTGCCACAAGCAGCAAGAGATAGAACAGCAGCACCCGCAAGTACTGTACAAGCTAGTTTTCTAAATTTCATTAGTATTCTCCTAAATGATGATAAGCGTATCCGAAACGGATAATGAGCATTGACAACTTTGTATACGTTTACATTTTGTTTTACTAATCAACCACTCTCCTCGTATTTTAATTATCTTACTTGAGACCCGCAACAAATCGTTCCGTGATCTCTTTTGGTCTAGTAATAGCGCCACCAACTACGATGCCTCGCACTCCGTAACCTAGGATTTGCTTAGCCTGTTCTGGTGTGTGAATCTTACCCTCTGCGATGACGTCTACTCCTGCATCACAAAGTTTCTTAATCAATTCAAAGTCTGGGCCATCCACTTTTGGACTATAAGACGTGTAGCCTGACAAGGTTGTTCCGACAAAGTCGATTCCCGCCTCAACTGCTGTTAGTCCTTCTTCAAATGTACTTGTGTCAGCCATCAAGAGTTGGTTTGGATATTTTTCTTTGATTTGACGGATAAATTCTTGAATCTCTAGGCCATCATGGCGTTCTCTCTTTGTACAATCAAGAGCAATCACCTCAATATCTAGAGCTGCTAGTTCATCTACTTCTTTCATGGTAGCAGTGATGAATGGTTCCTGTGGTGGATAATCACGTTTGATAATTCCGATAATCGGAAGTTTTGTGACCTCTTTGATTTCCTTAATATCCCGAACACTATTTGCTCGGATACCGACTGCTCCACCTTGCTCAGCCGCTTTGACTAGCAAGGGCATTACACCTCCCGCTTCTGTATAAAGCGGTTCGTGAGGAAGTGCCTGACAAGAAACGATGATTCCATCTTTAATCTGCTCAATCAAAGCTTCTTTACTGATTTGTGGCATCCACTTTCCTCCTTTTTTTTTTTCTTATGAGCCTATTATATATCATTTTTAAAGCGCTTTCAAGAACTTGTACTAGAATAGATTGAAGTTTCAAAACAATTTTATGAAACAGAATCTCCTGAAAGTAGTTTCAGGGAGAACTGCCCGAGTTAAATTCTCCTTTCATCCGCTTATTTCTACTAGAATATTCGCTTTCTGCAAACAAAAGAGCCTGTAACGAATGAACGTTACAGACCCTTCTAATATAAGTCTAAACCTTTTTTATAGAGACTTTTTAGATTCAATGTTGCCATTAATCTTCTTTTTTCTTAGCCATTCCAAACAAGCCGAGAAGCATTCCAACCATTCCTACAGATACTAGAGGAGTAGAAACTTCACTTCCTGTTGCAGGGAGGGTTGGTTGTTGTGGTTGAGCTGCTGGAGCTTGATATGTCTTGTCTTGCTGTGCCACTAAAGTGACAAGTGGTTTTTCTTCACCCTTATATTCTGGAGCTTCATTGACTGCTGCTTGAACTGCATTTACTCCGCCTGTGAATTCTGGAAGTTCATGCTTAAGCGCTTGAACTGCATTTGCTCCACCTGTGAATTCTGGAAGCTCATTTTTGAGCGCTTCAACTGCATTTACTCCGCCTGTGAATTCTGGAAGCTCATGAACTGCAGCTTCGACTGCATTAACACCTCCTTCGAATTCTGGGATTTCCACCGTTGGCGCTGCTTCGTCACCGACTGTTGCACTAGGTTCAGTGTACTCAGGGAGCTCTGTTACAACCGCTTCGTCGTCATTGACACCACCTTCGAATTCTGGGATTTCTACTGTTGGTGCTGCTTCATCACCGACTGTTGCACTAGGTTCAGTATACTCAGGGAGCTCAGCCACAGCTGCTTCGTCGCCATTGACACCTCCTTCGAATTCTGGGATTTCTACTGTTGGTGCCGCTTCATCACCTGCAGTTCCAATAGCTTCAGTGTACTCAGGAAGTTCTGTTACAGCTGCTTCTTCGCCATTGACACCACCTGTGGTTTCCGGAACTTCTACTGTTGGTGCTGGCTCGTCGCCCACTGTTCCAATAGCTTCTGTATACTCAGGTGTCTCTGTTACAGCTGCTTCTTCGCCATTTACGCCACCTTCGAATTCTGGGACTTCATGAACTGCCGGTTCCCCTTTTGAGGTCTCCACTGGATTATATTCTGGAACTTCATGTACTGCCACTTCGTCACCATTGACGCCTCCAGTGAACTCTGGAACTTCATGAATGGCAGGTTCTTTACCATTAATTCCACCAGGGATTCCTGCATCTTCAAGGCTAACTGGCAAATTATGCATGCTCTCAATCGCACCATCAACTATCTCTGTAACTTCTTGGCCAATATCTTCTTTTTTGACAACAAATAGCAGTGTTTTTGTATCGTACTGAGTTAAGAAGGTTGCTAGGTTTCCATTCGCTAATTTAAGAACAGGAGCTTGGTTTACCAAGACTTCTGAATCAAATTCTAGTGCAACAATATTGTTACCCATATCTACTGCACTTTTTACTTTTGCTTTAGTTGGTGCAACCATATCTTTGCTCAAGAAATTCCAGTTGAATTTCTTATAAGACAAAGTATATTCATTTTGATTGGCATCTGCATGTTCATAAAGTAAGCCAAATTCACCATTCCCAAGATCTTGCAATGAGTTATAGGCAAATTTACCACTTTGAATTGGATTATGTTTAAGCCAAGTTAATTCTCCGTTAGTTTCCACACGTGCCAAGTGTACCAAACCATTGTAGCGTCCTGGTCCACCTGCGTTACTGAGGATGATATATTCCTTACCATCTTGTACAGTATGAATAGCAGACATTTGAACGTATACGTCCTTAACATCCGCATAACGTTTTACATCTTTTTCCCAAGTTGCTCCACCGTCCTTACTTGTTGCAACCTGCAAATCTCCTGTTAATCCACGCATGAAGAGTTTGAGATCCCCATTATTCAACTGAACAACAGTTGACTCAGTATTTTGAGCACCTGGATTATTCATAGTTGAAGAGTGAATTGTTTGGTTACCTACTGGACGGTTATCATTGACTGCTTCACCTGCTTGCCAAGTTTCACCATGGTCATCTGAGTAAATAACACGTGAAGACTGAGAACCACTCAAGTAAGATACGTTATTTGTAGTATAGACTGGGATAACGAGACGACCTTTGTGAGGTCCTGAGTGCAAGGCAATCCCTGTACCAGGTCCAGTACCTAAGAAGTGCATCCAGTCCTTGCGAATACCGTATGTAATATCTTTAGGTGCAGACCATGTTTTCCCATCATCATCACTATAAGACATCCAGAGATAGTTGGTATTTGAAACTCTAAAGATATTCTTGTCACTGTATTCGAAATAGACATTGCCAATTAGTTCTTCACCCTTGTATAAATCACCCTTATCGCTATAAGCTGGTTGTTTAGGATCAACTACAACACGGTATTCTGTTTTTCTATTTTCAGGGTCAAAAACTTCACCATTTTCACGGATAGTATAACGTCCCGCATCACCTTGTTTGTACAAGACTTGGTAAACCTTATCACCGATTTGCTCATAGGCTTGTGGTGCTTTCCCTGGTAGAGAGAATACTGCCTTCCCTTCGAGGAACATATCATAAATTGAGAAGATTCTCTTGGTTTTCGGATCTTGGACTAAAGCCATGTCAATATTAACTGGTGATGGCCATTCTGGATTTTTAGCTTTCTCATTGTCACGAGGATTAGAGATGGTAATTCTATCTCCCCATGTCTTTCCATTGTCATCACTACGACGAACGACCATACCAATATCACCCCAGTCAGAGTGATGCAAGCGTCTTTCATCCGTTCCGGCAATCAAGGTACCTTTATCTGTCTTTAGAAGTGCAGGTATACGGTAACTTGCAATACCATCTTTATTTGGCTTGCGGTTCACACCACCTTCAAATACATCTAACTTTTCAGTTACTTCTGCACCTTCAGGAAGTTTTTTCGCCAATTCACCTCTTTCAAAGAACTGGCTACGTTTTTTAACTTCTTCTGGAGAAAGGGCACGATCATAAACAGTTAGATTACGGACTTTAAGATTAGCACCCCAGAAGTTTTTGCCTGTACGTTTTGTTGTTCCGATTTGTACATGATTAACATCTGGCATGTCTTGGATGAAGCGACCAGACTGAGGACTTGTGCGCGACAAGACACCATTTACATAGACGCGAACCTGACCATTTGGTTGGTCAGCATTTGGTCTTTCAACTGTAAAGGTTACAGAGTTCCACTCACCTGGCTTAATTTTCAAAGGAGCAGTTTTATAATCACCATAGAATTGGTTTCCATTTGCATCACGACCTTCAACGATAGCTGTGTTATCAAGGATGGCCATAGTGAAATACTCATTTACTTTGGTATCACTAGAAACTGAGAAGAGGTTGTAAAAACGTGGAGCAGATGCATCTGGCTTAAACTCCATATGAACGGTAGCATTCTGAAGTTTTTTCAGTTTATCAAGTTCATCATTCAAATCAACTCGTTGACCATTTGTTGCATTGGTCTCTACATCTTCTTTTTCAACGACAACACTGGCATTTTCTAATTCTCTTGCGTAGAAGTCACGTGGGACGCTACCAACTTCCTCATTCTCAGTTTCAGCTGCTGGAGTCTCTGCTGGAGTTTCAGTTTCTGTCGGTTTTTCAGAACCTGGGTTTGCTTTCAGCTCTTCACGGTTTACTTCAGTTCCTTTATCCGTCGCTTTTGCCAACTTATCAGCAAGTTCCTTATCAAGGTTAGCTAGATTTCCTGATTCTACTTCTTTTGGCAATTCTGGCAAAGCTTGTCCAGCTGTTTCACCACTGGTTGCTGGAGCTTCTTGAGCTAAAACTGGTGAAGCACCAAAAACAACTGCCCCAATGACTACTGATGCAGCTCCTACTGTAAATTTTCTAATCCCAAAACGTTGTTTCCGTTCAAAATCTCTCTGTGTCATATATTTCCTTCCATTTTCCACAAAAATAAAGCGCTTTCTTTTTTGCTTAAAAATTTTTGCCCCTAGGGCTTTGAGCAAGAAAGAAACTGTATTGTTGATGGGTTTTTCCCATTCTTTTCATCTGAATTTCTGTTGCATTTTTCTACTTTATATCTTAAAGTAAGCAACAATTTTACTCCTTTCAAATTGATACTACACTTATTATATAATAAATATTCCAAGTTTTAGCCTTAGTAATCTATAATAGAATTTACTTTCAGATATATTTCTATGTTTCAAACTTTTTGAAACTACTTTCTTTACTCCTCAACAAAGAAAGCCCTGTTTTAGCAGGGCTATTTTTCATTTTTTTAATGACCTACATAAGTAAAGGGAATCTCACTACCACACAACCAGTTGTAAACCTGGTCATTGACATGGACATTCATAGCTTCGTGGGCATATTCTGGCATGAGACGATAGCTCTTTTCACAAGTCAAACGATTGTAAATGGCAAACTGGGTAATTGGATAGCAGACATCGTCATCAAGCCCCGTAATCATTCTCACCTCGCCTTTTATTCGATGGGCAAGGTTTTTCACATCAATATAACCAAGCGTCTCCATGATCTGTTCTTCTGTTTCATGGAATGGATCATGAAACTTAAAATAACGGAAGAGTTCATCATAGGCTTCACTGGTATTCCCAATTTCTAATACTCGTCTAAAGTCTGACAAGAATGGATAGATTGCAACTGTTCGCTTGATACGTGGATTGAGCCCTGCAGCCACTAAAGCCAGCGCTCCTCCTTGCGAAGCTCCATAACTAGCCAACTGCTCTTCATCTACTTGCGGGAGACTAGCTACAATCTCAATCAATTGATAAATATCAAGATAAACATCCTTATAGAAGAGTTGCTCTTTTCCTTCTACTGCACCACGGATGATTTGCCCCTTAACTGTATTTCCGAGAGGCGAACGCAAGCCATCTTGTGAGTAACCAGATTGCCCACGAACATCCATCGATACAACCCCATAACCAGCGACGGTAAAGGCTAGCATATCTGTCCAATCCCAACAACGTCCCATATAGCCATGGAAGTGGAAAATAACTGGTACTTTCTTATCTGATTTTGGTAAGACCACACGCGCATAGACAAGGCCATCACGTGTACCTTTAAAGGTTAACTCATAGCACTTAACATTTGGAATATGAAAATCACGTTCCTCTAGTTGGTAATCTGGCAAGACCAAAACCTTGTCAATCTCACCATCCCAAAAAGCATCAAAATCCTGTGGAACTTCATCTCTTCCTTTATATGTTTTCATTTCTTCTACTAATGCTGGATTTCTCATAAAACCCTCCTTTACTTTGTAACCGTTATCATAACTGTAGCACATATGGGAAAGCAATGCAAGAAAGAAAGGGAAACGGAAAGTGGATTTAATGTCTGACCCCTGCAAGAATCCCTCTGAAAGTAGTTTTAAAAAAATAAAAAAGAGCGATTTCGCTCTTTTCTTAGTATTTAGGAGAAGGTTGAATTTCCTTTTGAAATGTCTTTTGGTAATTTACTTCAATTGTCATGAGAGAGTCCTCGTTTCTTTTTGATGACTCTAGTATAGATACTCACCCTAAAAGCAAACTTAATATTATCTTAGAAAATGCTTAATCTAGATATTCTTTCTTTTCTAGATGTAAGGCAATCATGTGCCACTCTGGATCCTCTCGCCAGTTAGGGAGAGAACTGATATAGCTTGCTACCTTTCTAGCTTCCTCAAGGATTGGGAAGTCTTCGATGATATCAGCTACATGAAACTCTGGTAGACCCGACTGTTTGGTCCCAAAGATTTCTCCAGAGCCTCGCATTTTCAAATCTTCCTCCGCAAGGACAAAACCGTTGGTCGTTTCTGTCATGATACGCATGCGGTCTTTCCCAGAATCAGTTTTTGGATTGGCCACTAGAACTGCGTAGGACTGCTTGTCCCCACGACCGACACGACCTCTGAGCTGGTGAAGTTGACTAAGTCCGAAACGGTCAGCATCCATGATAATCATGACTGTCGCATTGGGAACATTGACCCCGACCTCGATAACCGTTGTAGAGACCAGGATATCTGTCTTTCTCTCTTTGAAATCCTGCATAATCTGGTCTTTTTCATCACTCTTCATCTTCCCATGCAAGAGCGCAACTTTTGCTTTCCCAGCAAAATGAGTTGTTAACTCCTCTGACAAATCAATAGCATTTTTCAGATCAAGAGCTTCAGACTCCTCAATCAATGGAGAGATAACATAGGCTTGAGAACCTTTCTGAATTTCTCCCTCGAGCCAAGTCAAAACCTGTGGCAGTTGCTCATGCTTAATCCAACGTGTCACAATCGGTTTACGTCCAGCTGGCATCTGGTCAATAATGGAAACATCCATATCTCCAAAGGCTGTGATGGCTAAGGTTCGTGGAATGGGAGTTGCCGTCATCATGAGGACATCTGGATTTTCTCCTTTTTCACGTAAAATACGCCTTTGCCCGACTCCAAAACGGTGTTGCTCGTCGATGATAATCAAGCCGAGTCGGGCATAGTCCACGCCGTCTTGTATAAGAGCATGGGTACCGATGATCACATCTACCCCGCCCTTGGCAATGGTCTCCAAAACCATGCGTTTTTCTGCAGCTTTCAATGAACCTGTCAGGAGAGCTAATTTCAAATCAGGAAAGAGATTCTCTAGACTTTCAAAATGCTGCTCTGCAAGAATCTCTGTTGGAACCATGAGGGCAGCCTGGTAACCAGCCGTTACAGCAGCATACATGGCAAGACCTGCAACCACTGTCTTCCCGCTTCCTACATCACCTTGTAAGAGTCGATTCATGTGGTGGTCCGACTTCATATCTGTTAGGATTTCTTGCAGGCTTTTTTCTTGGGCTTGGGTCAGAGCAAAGGGTAACTTCTCTTTTACTGCCGTTAGTTTTTCCTGGGACCAATTCAAGACCAGGCCACTTCCATCAACCTTATTTTCAGACTTGAGGGTCTGTAATTGCATTTGGAAATAAAAGAGCTCCTCAAACTTGATTCGACGGAGAGCCTGCTTGTATTCTGCCAAATCCTTAGGAAAATGCATGGCACGCACAGACTGACTTCGGGGCATGAGTTTGTATTTATCTAGCAAAGACTGAGGGAGATTTTCCTCTATCAAGAGATCCAGTCCTTGATCAAAGGCGGTCTTGATGGCCTTAACAAGTCCTGCTTGACTGATACCTTGTGCGAGACGATAGACTGGTTGAAGGTCGTCCTCCACTTGGGCTAAAACCTTCATCCCTGTTAGACTAGCCTTAGCACGATCCCACTTGCCAAAGACAGCTAGAGTCGCTCCTAGCTCAATCTTATCAGCCAGGTAGGGTTGATTAAAGAAGTTAACGGCAAACACAACCTCCCCCTGCTTGAGGCTAAAGCGTAGGCGATTGCGCTTAAAACCATAATACTGAACACTAGCTGGCGTCACCACCTGACCAGACAGGACTGCCTTCTCACCGTCTTCTAGCTCTAGCACCTGCTTGGTCTTAAAATCTTCATAACGGAAAGGAAAGTAAAGCAAGAGGTCTTGCAGGTTTTCAATTCCTAGTTTGGTATATTTCTCTGCAGATTTTGGTCCCACACCAGGCAAGACATGCAAGGGTTGATGTAAATTCATGCTCCTCTCCTTTCCTTCTGTTTCTTAATAATATTCTCTTGGAACTCGATCACTGAGGAGACAAACTACCTCATAATTAATCGTTCCTCGGTAGACTGCCACATCTGTTGCAGTAATCTCCTTGTCACCGTCTGAGCCAATTAAAGTTACCTTGGTACCCAATGGGTAAAGCTTAGGTAAGCGAATGGTGATTTGGTCCATGGATACACGCCCTACAATGGGGCACAATTGTCCATCCACCAGCACTGAGAAATTCTGCATATCTCGTGTCCAACCATCCGCATAACCGATTGGCAAGGTGGCAATAACTTGTTCACTGTCTGCCTGATAGGTCGCTCCGTAGCCCATACAAGCTCCAGCCTCTACTGTTTTGACATGAACGATGGCTGTTCCCAAAGTCAGGGCTGGTTTTAGTTCATAAGGCAATTCTAAAACTTGTCCACTTGGATTGAGACCATACATAGAGTCCCCCATGCGAACAGCATTGAAAATCGTTTCCGCATGCCATAAAGTAGTTGCGGAGTTACTCGCATGGACTAGTTCAGGGACTTCTTGCAAGCCTGCGATTATTCCCTTGAAACATTCCAACTGTTGTTTAAAGTAGCTATCTGACTCTTCATCTGCAGTTGCAAAATGGGTAAAGATTCCCTCAACATTTGCTCCATGTTCCTTGAGTAAAGTTTGAGCTTGTGCGGCCTCGCTTGCACTTCTAAAACCAATTCGTCCCATACCTGAGTCAATCTTAAGGTGAACGGTTAAACCAGCTAAGTCTGGCTCTGTAGCTATGAGTTTCTGGACCCATCCCAATCCTGCCACTGTTAAGGTAATGGCATACTCCTTAGCCAGTGAAAGAGATTCAACCTCAGATACTCCCAAAATAAGAATCTTCTTAGCGATACCTACCTGACGGAGTTCGATGGCTTCATCAATATTCGAAACGCAAAAGCCGTCAACATCATCCTGAATGGCTGTTGCAACAGCTACCGCTCCGTGTCCGTAGGCATTGGCTTTTACAACTGCCCATTTGAGGGTATCTTTGGGAATGTGCGCTCCCATTTGTTGGATATTGTAGCGGATAGCTCCCAGATCGATGAGGGCTTTAGTTGGTCTATGTGGACTAGTTTTCATGATTCTCCTCCAAAATAACACTAGCTGTCACAAACTGATCTGTATGGCTGATTGATAGCCAAACTTTTCCTGAAAACGGGGATTTGCTGAAGTAGGGAGCTCCTCTTTCATTGTTCAAGATTTCCAAGTCTTGAAAGCCCAACTTCCCAATTCCCGTTCCCATAGCCTTTGAGAAAGCCTCTTTAGCTGACCAACGACCAGCCAAATACTCGACCTGTCTGCGACCTTTGAGACTGGAAAAGCGCTCCATTTCCTTGTCTGTCAAGACACGCTGGGCAAAACCTTTTCTTTTTTCAACTGCATTTTGTATGGAAGCTAATTCTTCAATATCAATTCCGTGTCCAACTATCATTTTTATCAAAAGGAGTTGAGATACCCCCAACTCCATCCTTTTCACTTATTTTGTTAAGGTAGTATAGATTTCTTCTACCAAGGCAACTGTGTTTTCCCATCCTAAACATGGGTCTGTAATGGAACGTCCAAAGATTTCTGGCTGGTTTTGGCGACCATCTGCTAAGTAGGATTCAATCATGAAGCCTCGAACTGTCTTCTTGATTTTTTCATTCCAGTCACGATTGAGCAAAGATTGACGAACAATTCGAACTTGCTCCATATATTGTTTCCCTGAATTATCATGGTTGGTATCAATCATGATAAAGGGATTTTCGAGCCCCATAGACTCGTAACGTCCAATAGCATCTAGAAGAGTTTCGTAGTAGAAGTTAGGTTCATTTTTCCCGTATTCATTCAAAGCACCGCGAAGGATGACGTGAGCCAAGGGATTTCCTGAGGTTTCAACTTCTTGGCCATGAAAGAGAAAGGTTTGTTTGTTTTGTGCTGCATAAACGGCATTAAACATCACAGATAGATTCCCAGAAGTTGGGTTTTTCATCCCTACTGGTGCGTCAATTCCCGAAGCTACAAAACGGTGTTCTTGGTCTTCTACTGAACGCGCACCTACTGCATGATAACTCACCAAGTCATCAACTAAGACCAGATTGGCTGGATACAGCATTTCATCTGCTGTAGTCAATCCGGTTTCTGTAATCACTCGATAATGAAGTTGACGAACAGCCTGCAAACCATTAATCAAGCTTGGAGCCTTCGAAGTATCTGGCTGATGAACCAAGCCCTTGTAGCCATCTCCATTGGTACGTGGCTTTGCAGTATATACACGCATAACCATGAAAATCTTATCCGCCACTTTTTTCTGCAAGTCTGCCAAACGACGAGCATACTCAAGTACTGCTTCTTCATTATCAGACGAACAAGGCCCAATGACCAGAAGGATACGATCATCCTTACCTGAAATGATATCTGCTAGTTCCTGGTCACGACTTTCCTTATGTTGCAATGCTTCTGCAGATAGCTGTGTTTCCGCCTTAATCGCTTCAATATCGATTTCTTGACCTTTCTCGATAAATGCCATATTAGTCTCCTAGTCTTTGGTAGATTTCGCGAACAAGAGCTTCAGTATTTTCCCATCCTAGACATGGATCGGTGATAGATTTTCCAAAGACTTCTGGTTCATTTTGACGACCGTCTTCTAGATAAGACTCAACCATGAAACCACGGACATATTTTTTAATCTTTTCATTCCAATCACGGTTAATCAGAGTCTGACGAACGATACGAATCTGCTCCATATACTGTTTACCTGAGTTATCATGGTTGGTATCAATAATAATGAATGGATTTTCAAGGCCCATCTTTTCATACTGAGCAATAGTATCCATCAAATTATCGTAGTAGTAGTTTGGAATGTTTTTCCCGTACTCGTTAAGAGCTCCACGGAGAATAGCATGCGATAAAGGATTTCCAGTAGTTTCGACTTCTTTCCCTAAGAAAAGGAAACTCTGCTTGTTTTGAGCCGCATAAATACCGTTGAACATAACATTGAGATTTCCAGAGGTTGGATTTTTAAAACCTGTTGCAAAATCTGCTCCACTAGCTACAAAACGGTGTTGTTGGTCTTCAACCGAACGGGCTCCAACTGCCATGTAAGAAATCAAATCATCTACCAAAGGAAGGTTCTCTGGGTACAACATCTCATCTGCTGTTGTCATTCCTGTTTCAGAAATAACACGGTAGTGCAAATGACGAACTGCCTTGATCCCATTGATGAGGCTAGGTGCTTCTTTGGCATTTGGTTGGTGAATCAAGCCCTTATATCCGTCACCGTTAGTACGTGGTTTAGCAGTATAGACGCGCATGACCATAAAGACGCGGTCTTTGACTTCTTCCTGAAGTTTTGACAAACGCTTGGCATACTCAAGAACTGCCTCTTCATTGTCAGACGAGCAAGGACCAATCACTAACAAGATGCGTTGGTCTTCCCCACGAATAATTGCTTCAAGCTCTTGATCACGTTGGAGTTTGTTCGCAAGTACTTGTCCTTCTAGTTTAGATAAACTACGAACTTCATCAATATTAATTTTAGGGCTTTTTGCTGTAAATACCATTATCCATCTCCTTATAAAGCAAACGGACGCCAAGCGAAAATTCACTTTTCACTAGGCATCCGCCTGAAAATTAGTCATTCTTAACGTCGTTTACCGTGACAGTTTTTAAATTTCTTACCAGATCCACATGGGCATAAGTCATTACGTTTTACTTGACTGAGGTCCAAATCAGCTGGAAGACTTGTTTGTTGCGCAGCAATATTTCGAGTTGCTGTCGTACTAATATGATGTTCGGTTTGTGGTCGTTCTTGTTCATGAATTTGTGCTTTCATCATCAAGCGAGTCACATCAAACTCAATCGAACCAATCATATCATTAAACATACGGAAGCCTTCCGCTTGATATTCCACGACAGGGTTGTTTTGTGCATAACCACGAAGACCAACAGCATTTCTCAACTGATCAAGGGCATCGATATGGTCAGTCCACTTGTTATCTACAACACGTAGAATCAAGACTTTCTGGAATTCTTTCACTGCTTCTTCGTCACGAAGTTTAGCAACTTGGCTATCGTAGACTTTCAATGCACGTTGGTATAATTCATCCTTGATAGCTTGGTCTGATAAACCTTCTAGGTCTGAAAGTGAAATTGAATCTTCTGGAAGCAAATTGTACTTCGCAAAGTTCAAGATTGCTTCGAGTTTTTCATCTTGTTTAGAACGAGCATGGCCATCTACAATACGTCCAATCGTACGACGAATCATAGCATGAATCTCAGGAGCCAAGTCACGATCTGCAGTGATGACATCATAACGTTGCGCGTAGATAATCTCACGTTGTTCACGCATGACATCGTCATATTGAAGGACTTGTTTACGAGTATCGTAGTTGTTTCCTTCAACACGTTTTTGCGCTGCTTCGACCTGACGTGTCAACATACGAGATTCGATGGCTTCGTCAGACATATTAAGACGTTCAAAGACACCTTTCAAACGTTCTGAACCAAAACGTTTCATCAAATCATCTTCAAGCGACAAGTAGAATTGTGACTCACCTGGGTCACCTTGACGACCTGAACGTCCACGAAGCTGATTATCGATACGACGGCTCTCATGACGCTCTGTACCGATAACACAAAGTCCACCAAGCTCACGAACACCTTCACCAAGCTTAATATCGGTACCACGACCGGCCATGTTGGTTGCGATAGTGATAGCACCACGTTGACCAGCATTCATGATGATTTGCGCTTCTCTGTAGTGGTTCTTAGCATTCAATACTTCGTGAGGTACGCCTGCTTCAACCAATTTTTTAGAAAGAAAATCACTGGTTTCAACGGCAACAGTACCTACCAAGACAGGCTGACCTTTTTGGTAACGCGCCTTAACATCTTCAACGACAGCCTTGAATTTTGCATCGAGACTAGCGTAAAGAAGGTCTGAATGGTCGATACGTTGGATCGGACGGTTAGTAGGAATTGGAATAACACGGATGTTGTAGATTTCGCGGAATTCTTCTTCTTCTGTTTTACCAGTACCAGTCATACCTGCCAATTTTTTATACATACGGAAAAGGTTTTGGTAGGTAATCGATGCTGATGTCTTGGTTTCATCTTGGATTGGCACACCTTCTTTAGCTTCAATCGCTTGGTGCAAACCATCAGAGTAACGACGACCTTCCATGGTACGACCTGTAAATTGGTCGACAATCAAGATTTCTTGTTCTTCGCTGACCACATAGTCAATATCAAGAATCATGATGTAGTTGGCACGAAGGGCGTTGTCGATAAAGTGAGTCAAAGCCACATTTTCGATATCATAAAGGTTTTCTAGTTTGAAGTAGCTTTCAGCCTTGTCAATACCTGAGTCAGACAAACCGATTGTCTTAGACTGAATATCAATGATGTAGTCATCTTTATCCAAAGACTTCACAAAATGGTCAGCCATGTGGTAGAGTTGACTTGTTTCAACTGCATTAGCTCCTGAAACGATCAATGGTGTACGAGCTTCGTCGATCAAGATAGAGTCAACCTCATCGACCAAGGCATAGTTAAGTGGGCGTTGAACCATGTTCTCCGCACGAACCACCATGTTATCACGAAGATAGTCGAAACCAATTTCTGAGTTTGTTGAATACGTAATGTCACAGAGATAAGCTTCTTTTTTCTCCATTGGAGATTTTGCAGCTAGGTTAATCCCAACTGACAAACCAAGCCATGAGTACAACTCACCCATCTCAGTCGCGTCACGTTCTGTAAGGTATTCGTTGACGGTAACTACGTGTACACCTTTACCTGAAAGAGCATTTAGGTAAACAGGCATTGTCGCTGTCAAGGTTTTCCCTTCCCCTGTACGCATTTCTGGAACGTCACCGTGGTGAAGAACGATACCACCCATAACCTGAACCTTGTATGGGAAGAGTCCAAGAACACGCTTAGCTCCCTCACGTACAACCGCAAAGGCTTCGTACAAGAGTTGATCAAGCGTTTCACCATTTTGATAACGTTGCTTAAATTCTTCTGTCTTAGCTTGCAACTGCTCGTCTGTCAAAGCAGCCATTTCATCTGCGTATTTGAGGACTTTATCAGCCATCTTTTCTAAGCGGCGGAGTTCCCCTTTATCATTTTCGATGATTGTTTTTAATAAATTTGCCATTTTTTTCCTTACTTTAAATTCTGAATATTTTAGAATGTTCTTTTTATTGTAGCATATTTGCCCAGCTTTTTCAAGAAAGAATCCGTGTTTATACAAGCTAAAAAAGCTCATTGAGAGCCTTTTTTTGTAAATGTTCAAACTATTGCTAATCATTGATTTTCTTTTAGAAATTTCAAGCCTATTCTTTAGTTGTAGAAGTGCTAAAATCAACCTTTGGAGCTGTCTTGGCTTCTTCGCTTTCTTTAAAGGTTTCTGCCTCTTTAAAGTTCATCATGTTAGCGAAAAGAACTGCTGGGAAGCTTCTTAATTTTTGATTGTATTCTGTTGCCACTTTGTTGTAATCCTTGCGAGCTACAAAGATACGGTTTTCACTTCCAGCCAACTCCGTCATGAGTTGTTCAACGTTTTGATTGCTCTTCAATTCTGGATAGTTTTCTGTTAGCGAAATCAAACGTGAGATAGCCGAGCTCAACTCTCCTTGAGCTTCTTGGTTCTCTTTTGAAGTCACTGATCCGGTGCCAATTTTTGCTCGTGCTTCTGCGATTTGGGTAAAGACTTCTGTCTCATGGTTCATCTGTCCCTTTACAGACTCTACCAAATTTCCTATCAAGTCTGAACGACGTTGAAGGGCTGTCGCTACATCTGCCTGTGCTTGTTCGACCTTGGTTTGTTCTGAGACAAGATCGTTATAAGTGCCTACTACTGAGCAACCGCCAAGTAAGATAATAGCCAGCAAAATGCCCAACACATAAATAATTCCTTTATTTTTCATATCTAAACCTACTTATTTCCTTAATTTATACACGAACATTACCAATCATCGGATGAGCCTCCGCCATCGAAGCCTCCGCCGTCCCAGCTACTAGAGGAGTCTGATCCTGAGTCGGACCAAGATGAACCTGAGTCGGAAGAGTCACTAAACCACCATCCTCCATCAGAGGAATCTCCTCCTCGGCCACCTCCGCCGCCTCTAATAATGGCTATAAATACGATAATGAAATAAATGATTATCCCGACTCCGAACACATTGTCCATAGGGGCACTGTTCTTACGACGACTGGACGAGCTACTATTGCGACTCGATTTTTCCCCACTGATGCTATCAGAATAACGTTTGATTTCAGAGGATTCATCAGATGGAAATGTTCCACTTCCTCTATAAAACTGATTGTCCAAGCCTTTGGCAATCGCTAGAATTCCCTTACTATAGTCCCCATTTTTAAAATCTGTACGGCTGGCTGCCAAGATCTGCTTGGTTTGATAATCTGTTATCCTAATGGCGGTGTTATTACTGGTTTCAATTCTTGATTTACGGTCTTGGACAGCTACTACAATGAGGCTTCCAAAATCATCGCCTGAATAGCCAATCTTCCAAGCCCTAGCGGTTTCATTTGCTACCGTTTCAATGCTTTCTCCTTCCAGATTGTCTACGATATAGACACCTATTTGAAGCTTTTCTGCCTTTTGACTATTGGCTTCATTCAAATCACGAATCTGAGTAACTACTTCCTCTGTCAAATAATGATTTGGGTCATAAATACCGTAGTCTGGTTTTTCAGGTGCAGTGAATGCTGATAGGAAGAAAAATGCCATCAGCAATCCAAGTAGACGCACTAAGAATGGATTCTTTAACAATCTATCTTTTTTCATAATAACCTCCTTATGCAAGGAAAATTGTTTAGAGCATTATAGCATTTTGAATCTTACAAAGAAAGTACGTTTCCATTACAAAACCGTGACAAGGACCAGGAAAATGATGTTAATTTGATGACAAATGTAGCTCTACAATCTTGAACTTATCGATAAAAAAAGAAGACTAAATGCCCTCTTTTTTATCATCTTATTTCCGTTTTCTTGCAATCAGATGGATTGGTGTTCCTTCAAAGACAAAGGCCTTGCGGATTTGATTTTCCAAGAAACGCAAGTAAGAGAAGTGCATAAGTTCTTCTTCATTCACAAAGATAACAAAGGTCGGTGGTTTGGTTGCAACTTGAGTCGCATAGAAGATTTTGAGGCGTTTCCCTTTGTCTGTCGGTGTCGGGTTGATGGCAATAGCATCCATAATCACATCATTCAAAACTGCTGATGGGATACGGGTATTTTGACTCTCGCTGATTTGTTTGATCATTTCAGGCAACTTGTGAAGACGTTGCTTGGTCAAAGCCGAAACAAAGATAATCGGTGCATAAGGCAGATATTGGAACTGCTCACGGATATCCTCTTCCCAGTTTTTCATAGTATGATTATCTTTTTCAAGTGTATCCCACTTGTTAACTACGATGATCATCCCTTTACCAGCTTCGTGGGCAAATCCTGCGATACGCTTATCGTACTCACGGATGCCTTCTTCGGCATTGAGCACCATCAAAACTACATCTGAACGGTCAATAGCACGCATGGCACGCATAACTGAGTATTTCTCTGTATTTTCATAGACTTTACCAGACTTACGCATACCAGCTGTATCAATCATGGTAAATTCTTGGCCGTCAGCATCTGTAAAATGCGTATCAATGGCATCACGAGTTGTACCAGCAACGGGACTGGCAATGACGCGATCTTCTCCCAAAATGGCATTGATCAAGCTAGATTTTCCGACATTTGGGCGACCAATCAAGCTGAATTTAATGACATCTGGATTTTCATCTTCGACTTCGTGTGGGAGATTTTCGACGATAGCGTCCAATACATCCCCTGTACCAATCCCGTGTACAGATGAAATTGGCAGTGGTTCACCCAAGCCTAGTGCATAAAAATCATAGATATCATTTCGCATCTCTGGATTGTCCACCTTGTTGACTGCAAGGATGACCGGTTTATGAGTCTTATAGAGTTTACGAGCTACGTATTCGTCTGCATCTGTGATTCCTTCTTTTCCAGAAACGACAAAGACGATGACGTCTGCCTCTTCCATGGCAATCTCTGCCTGGTGCTTGATTTGTTCCATAAATGGAGCATCAACATCGTCAATCCCTCCAGTATCAATCATACTAAAAGAACGGTTGAGCCACTCACCAGTAGCATAGATACGGTCTCGTGTTACTCCTTCGACATCTTCTACGATTGAGATGCGTTCCCCTGCAATACGGTTAAACAGGGTTGATTTCCCAACATTGGGACGTCCTACAATGGCAACAGTTGGTAAGGCCATGTTTTCTCACTTTCTACAATAAGTTCTTTTGTTCAAGATTTTCTCTAGTCGAGCTTGGTTCAGGCTGACCGAATTGCTCCGCAAGACGCTGACTCCAAGTGGTAGTCGCACGCGCTCCTGCGTATTCAGTCTGCACACGGTCATAAGCTTCAATAGCCTCAGCTGTTTGTTCTTGGTATTCTTCCTCAAAAACAACTTGCTCGAGTGGCAATCTTGGTTTCACGTCATGTTTTTGGTTAGGTACACCCAGTGCAATCCCAAAAACAGGATAAGTATAGTCAGGAAGCTTGAACAATTCTGCTAACTCAGCAGATTTGTAACGCACCAATCCAATAATTACCCCACCGTAACCTAGACTCTCTGCAGCCAGCAAGGTATTTTGCCCAGCAAGTGCAGCATCCACAGATGTAATCAAGAGACCTTCCACACCTTGTGGTTGGAAAGTATCTGTATGGAGACGAGCTCCTTTTTCTGCACGGTTTAAATCACCAACAAAGAGCAAGAATGCTGCTGATTGACGAATAGCTTCCTGAGGAACTAGTTCATACAGAGCATCTTTCTTCTCTTGACTTCTTACTAAAATCACTGAATAAGATTGGAAATTTTTCCAAGTTGAAGCCATTTGGGCAGCCTTTAAAATCTCATTCAAGTCCTCTTGAGGAATCTCTTGCTCCTTAAATCTGCGCACTGATGAGTGGCTTTGCATTAATTTAATCGTTTCTGTCATCGACGATTTTCTCCTTCTAATCTTGTTTCCTCTGCTAAATAACGGATACGCTCC
Organism: Streptococcus sp. CF8_St5-17; assembly: GCF_024295665.1. Taxonomy (NCBI): domain Bacteria; kingdom Bacillati; phylum Bacillota; class Bacilli; order Lactobacillales; family Streptococcaceae; genus Streptococcus; species Streptococcus sp. CF8_St5-17. The sequence goes on along the minus strand of NZ_JANCOU010000003.1, from coordinate 179,472 downwards.
ATGACACGTCTAGCTTCCCAAGTTTCATCATTTCCGTTCTTGCCTTTTGCAAAATGTTTTTCCAAATCTTCAAAATTGAAGTTGGAAGTGAAAAAGGTCGGTAAATCTTCCTGCATACGATACTGAAGAATCACTTGCAAGATTTCATCACGGACCCACGGTGTTGATTGTTCAGCACCAATATCATCCAAAATCAAAACTTCAGCTTGCTTAATCTCATCCACCAAAGTCTTAACATTTCCATCACCAATAGCATTTTTGACATCAATAACAAAGCTCGGATAATGGAGAAGAGTTGATGAAACACCACGTTTTTCTGACAAGTCATGTGCTAGGGCAGCGACCATAAAGCTCTTTCCTACACCAAAGTCTCCATAAAGATAAAGACCTTTTCGTATGCTAGGAAAATCTTCAACAAAACCTAATAGTTTTTCAAAGACTGGTAGACGTCCTAAATCATCCAAATCAACTTGGGCTAAACTAGCTTTTTTAAGACTAGCTGGTAGATTGATCAGTCTTAGGCGGTTTTTAATAGCAGCTTCTTTTTCTGCAGCGATTAGTTCTGGAGTCTCTTCATAAGCGACATCTGCATATCCATGATTCATGACAAGAATCGGCTTATAACCTCGCGCCACATAGTCTGTATCTCCGCGAAGGAACTTATCACGCTCGGTGATATATTGGTTGAACTTAGAGATACTACGATTCAATTCCTCTTGACTGAGGGATTTCTTCTGGATAAAAGTCGCAACGTCAGGATCTTTCACGATTTGCTGGACTAAATCCTGATACTGAAAACGGCTCGGCTGACCTTTTAGCACGTCTCCTACACTTTCCATCTAGTCTCCTCCTTTTTCTAATCGGGCTAACATTTCTTTTTTCTTACGCTCTAATTCCAAACGAGTTTCTTCGCTTGTCTCATTCCTATATTCTGGATTGCTCCATTTAGGGACATTGTTTTTCACTGGAGCTGTCTTAGCTGATTTCTGCGCCTGCCCTTTTTGATTTTTCTCTCGAATCCTAAGTACTGCCTCTTCAGCAGAACGAATCTTGTTATAAGAGTAATCATTGGCCACTTTCATGGCATATTTTTCATTGAGATTGGCCGAATCAACCTTGTTGAAGGTCAATAGTATAACGACATTGATAACTTCATCAAGCAAGCCTAGGTCTGCCATCTGTTTTAGCAAATCGCGTTCGGCTTGGATAATTCCAGCATTTCGGGTTTGTTTGATTCCCGCTAAAAATTCTAGGGCCGTTTTACTTTTAGCTTCTCGGATAATGGTCGCTTCTTGAGGACTAAAATCCGACGAAACTGGTTTTTGCGCTAATTTTTCACGCATGCGCTTGACAGAAACAACTTGTGAAACTGCTGTTGATTTGGCCAATTGATAAGTCTCAAACCAGGTCCATTTTTTCTCATCAGCAATTTTAAACAACTCCAAGACATCTGACTGTTCATCTTGGAAACGGAGATTATCTCTCGCCATGAGCTGACGAAAATGCTCCAAATCAAAATCATTTTTAAAATCAGCTTTTACTGGTGTCTCATCATGACTAGCCAATTCTTCTATCTCTGGAAAGGCCTGACTCAAAGGAACGGCCAAAGGCTCTCCATCTGCCTGCTCTTGGCGCAAATCAGAAACTGCTGGTTCACCGATTTTTTTCTCCAATAAGGTACGATAAACCGTATGACGCAAGAAATCTGAGCCAGAAAGCGTTGGATGAATAGCAAGTTCATAGACGTCACCCTTTTGATAGAGGGTAATCAGGTTGAAGGCTGATAAGATTTTAAAGGCTTTTAAAAGCCTGTCCATCCCAAAATTGAGATGGTTGAGAATAGCTGCAAACAGGTGTTCTTTTTGTCCATCATCCCAAAAAGCTAAGGTATAAAGGTAAAGACTCAGCGCATCCTGACCGATAATCGGGAGGTAGCACTGCACCAAAGTTGTGGGATCTTGCGACACCCGATTATTCTTTAGAAAAGAAAAACGATCATTAGGCTTCATTTATTTTTCCTTTTTCTTCTTTGAAGATTGCGTAATTTGTTTGAGAAGATTTTCGAGCTCACTCACGTCCTTAAAGCTACGATAGACACTAGCGAAACGAACATATGTGATTTCGTCGAGTTCAGCTAACTCTTCCATGACGAGCGAACCAATATCTTCGCTCTGAATTTCATTATCATTGCGACTGAGGAGTTTTTGTTCGATACGATTGACTACCATGCCAATCTCATCACTAGACACCGGACGTTTTTGAGCCGAACGAATAATCCCGTTAAAGATTTTATCTCTGGAGAACTGCTCCCGTGTACCATCCTTCTTGACCACAACCAGCGTTCTCTCTTCTACACGTTCATAGGTCGTAAAACGATGCTGACATTCTTCACACTCACGTCTTCTTCTAATCGTATTTCCTTCTTCAGCCTGACGGCTATCGATAACACTTGATTTAGTAGCGCCACATTTTGGACAACGCATGCCTTCCCCTCCTTGTCGTTTTCTTTTCATTATATCATTTTTTAAGCAATTCCCAAAATAATTCTCCTTTTAGCTTGACAAGTTTTTTGTTTAGTTGTATTATTTAAGTGATACAAAAAGAAATTGTAGAAAGGAGACTGTGATGTCCTGGACATTTGATAACAACAAACCCATTTATTTGCAGATAATGGATAAAATCAAACTGCAAATCGTTTCCCATAAACTAGAACCCAACCAACAACTGCCAACTGTCAGAGAACTGGCTAGCGAGGCTGGCGTCAATCCTAATACCATCCAACGTGCCCTATCAGATCTAGAAAGAGAAGGCTTCGTATACACCAAGCGGACTGCAGGTCGTTTTGTCACCGAGGACTTGGACCTAATCCTCCAATCCCGTAAGCAACTATCTGAAGAACAACTGCAGCAATTTGTAACAGGCATGGTAGAATTTGGCTATGAAAAAGAAGAACTACCAACTGTTTTGAGAGATTATATTGAAGGAGTTTAGACTATGACCTTGTTAACATTTGAAAATGTTTCAAAATTCTATGGAGCAAGCCCTGCTCTTCAAAATGTTTCCCTTGAAATCCCAGCCGGAAAGATTGTTGGACTCCTTGGCCCAAACGGTTCTGGAAAGACAACCTTGATTAAACTAATCAATGGCTTGTTACAACCTGATGGTGGGCGCATTCTTATCAACGATATGGAACCAAGCCCAGCAACTAAGGCTATCGTTTCTTATCTACCTGATACGACCTATCTCAACGAACAGATGAAAGTCAAAGAAGCTCTTACCTTTTTCAAGACCTTCTATAAAGATTTCAATCTCGAACGTGCTCAAGGTCTTCTTCGTGACCTTGGTATCGATGAGAATAGCCGTTTCAAGAAACTCTCAAAAGGGAATAAAGAAAAAGTTCAGTTGATCCTTGTCATGAGTCGTGATGCTCGTCTATACATCCTTGACGAACCTATCGGAGGAGTCGATCCTGCAGCTCGTGACTATATCTTGAACACCATCATCAACAACTACTCTCCAACTTCGACTGTCTTGATTTCAACTCACTTGATTTCAGACATCGAACCAATATTGGATGAGATTGTCTTCCTCAAGGATGGAAAAGTTGTCCGTCAAGGAAATGTGGATGATATTCGCTACGAATCAGGAGAGTCTATCGACCAGCTCTTCCGTCACGAATTCAAAGCCTAGATAAAGGAGATTCTTATGTTTTGGAATTTAGTTCGTTATGAATTTAAAAATGTCAACAAATGGTTTTTAGCCCTCTACGCTGCTGTACTATCCCTATCTGTCATTATAGGAATTCAGGGCAGTACCCTCTCAAGCACCTATTATCAAGACAAGGGCGTTGTCATGTTAGTCTTTCTATCTCTGGTTTTTGGGGGTCTGGTTATTACTTTGGGTATCTCAACCTTGATCTTGATTATTCAACGATTTAAAGGAAGCGTATATGATCGTCGTGGCTATCTAACACTAACCCTTCCAGTATCTGAACACCAGATTCTTTCCTCTAAACTCCTTGGAGCCTTTGTTTGGTCTTTGACAAGTACACTGGTCTTTCTTTTTAGTCTTTACATCATCATATCCATGATTCAACCAGACGTCTTAATATCCAACTTTGCCGAGTTTATTCTCAAAAATTATCAAGATGATTTCTGGTTAGCCTTGATTTCCTATATCGTTAACACTCTTGCAAGTATCCTTTGTATCTACTTTTCTATCTCTATCGGTCAACTCTTTAATGAATACCGTACAGCTCTTGCGGTTGTCGCCTACATCGCTATCCAAATAGTCCTTGGTTTTATCACTCTAAATCTTCGCATCGATTTCGACTACAATTGGGTATTATCCTTTGAAATTTTCAAGGACTTAATCCTTAGCGTCGGCTTCTATCTCGGCACCTACTATATCTTAAAGAACAAAGTAAACTTACAATAATGAATGAATCCCCTAGCAAATAAAGCTAGGGGCTTCTTTTTACACAAAGAAATATAACATTATTATTTTTTAGCTCAATATCAAACCTGCTACGATGGGACTGACAAATACGTAGAGAATACCGGTGACACCGATAGCCAGGCCACCCATAGCCCCCGCAACAGCTCCATAGCGAAAAGCTGTCCCAGTCCCAACTGCGTGACCCGTTCCTCCAAGAGCAAGACCAACAGCTACTGGGTCGTCTATTTTTAGCCATTTTAAAAGTGTTGGTCCAATAACGCTGGTCAAAATCCCAGTTGCTACCACAACTACCAAAGTGATTGTCGCTATCCCTTGTAGCTTATCCGTAATTCCAACTGCCATGGCCGTCGTTACAGACTTTGGGAAAAGCGAAATCGCCAAGAAGAAATCCATACCGAAAAATTTTGCAACTAAAGCTGTAAAAATGGTATTCACAATGACTGCTAAAAAACTCCCAAGTAAAATACTTCTAACATGGTGCTTCATGAGGTGAAAACTTTTATAGAGAGGAATCCCGAGTGCTACTGTCGAAGGTACAATCAAGTTATTCAGATAAACCCCACCTTGATAATAGGCAGCGTAAGAAATACCAGTCAATTTCAGAAAAGCGATGATAAACAAGGTTGCTAGCAGCAAGGGAGTCGTCAGAGGATGAGGATATCGTCTAAAGATAATCATGCCCCCGAGATAGGCCAGGATAGACAAGGCTATCCCAAAAAGTGGATTGGATACAAATTCGCTCATTTGGCACCTCTTTCTTCGTAATCACCTTCATAACGCTTTTTGATAAACTGAACGACCAACGCAATCAAGATAATATTGATAACTGCTGCAAAAAAGACAATCAAGACAATGGGCAATAAATAGGGAGCAATCACATCAAATTTCTCCATAATCCCAACTGCAGGAGGCAAAAATAGAATAGTCATATTAGCCAGGAGAAAATTCCCAACCATGTTGACATGACGTACCCGCAACCACTTGAACTGCAAGGCTAAAAATAAAATAATCAAACCAATAATGCTTCCAGGGATAGGCAAATGGAAAAAGATAGAGATTCCCTCACCAATCAGTGAAATGACAAAGAGAATCATTAACTGAACATATAACTTCATCGTTTACTCCACAAATAGACTTTCTGCATACCAGTTTACTACTTTTTCAGAAAATTTCAAGGAAATACACAAGAAACATCCTTCTTGCTATCTCATCTAAAAAGTTGTATACTAATTGCGTGCGCAAGCATCTTAGATCTATAAAGCTATTTACAACTATTATATAGGAAAGGAGATTGATGTGACTTACTTAGATAAGTGGTTTGACTTCAACCGCCGACAAGTAGAATTAGAAGCTATTTTAGAGCAAACGATCGCTGAGCAAAGCGAACAAAGTCTAACGCTCAAAGAATTCTACCTCTTGCACTTTTTAAATCAGGCTCAAGAAAAATCTTTGAGACAGATCGACCTGCCTGACAAACTCCATCTGAGCCCAAGTGCTGTCTCACGGATGGTGGCACGCCTAGAAACCAAAAACTGTGCTTTACTGAGTCGGAGATGTTGTGACCAGGATAAGCGAGCCAGTTTTATCTGCCTCACTAGTGAGGGCCAGACGACTCTTGCTTATCTACAAAAAGCAGTCGAAGAAAGTCTTGAAACAAAAGCAGACTGGTTGTTCTAAATTTTTCAAAAAAACTTGCGTGCGCAATCAATTTTATTGACATTTCTTTTTCCAAGGAGTAAAATGAAGACATGATTTAGCAAAGGAGAATCCTATGATTGAAATCACTTATCTGGATGCCAGCAAGCAAGAGAGAACAATGACCTTCGATTCATACGAAGAATTTGAACGTTCTCAACATGCCTGCCTGATTGGTGTCGCAGACTATTACCCTGTCCAAAAACTAACCTACAAGGGCCATGTTCTGGACTACCATGGGACTTATGGAGATGTTTTCTTCTATCTCATGAAACAAGATTTAAGCCAATATAACTAAAAAGGAGAAATACTATGGCAAAAGCAATTACAGATGCAACATTTGAACAAGAAACAAAAGACGGATTGGTCTTGGTAGACTTCTGGGCAACTTGGTGTGGTCCATGTCGTATGCAAGGTCCAATCTTGGACAAATTATCTGAAGAACTTTCAGAAGATGTCTTGAAAATCGTTAAAATGGACGTTGATGAAAACCCAAATACAGCTCGTTCATTTGGTATCATGTCTATCCCTACTCTACTCTTCAAGAAAGATGGCCAAGTTGTCAAACAAGTTGCAGGTGTCCACACTGCAGAACAAATCAAAGCAATCGTTGCTGAATTGAGTTAATTATAAAATCCCTCACCTCTTATCGTGGGGGATTTTAATATATAAAAAACCTACTCTCCTGTATGAAGAGTAGGTTTTTTGAGTTTCAATTATTCTTCAGTTCCAAGGAAGTTTTTAGCAACAAGAGCTGCAAGAACTCCACCAACGATTGGTGCAAGGATGAAAATCCAAACTTGTTGAAGGGCTGCGCCACCTACCAATACAGCAGGAGCCAAGCTACGAGCTGGGTTTACTGAAAGGCCAGTAATATTCAATCCAACAAGAATCAAAGCAGTCAATGACAAACCGATCACCAAACCAGCAATAGCGCCATTACCTTTGCTTGCTGAAGTCACAGTCATGATAACCAAAACAAACAAGAAAGTTGCGATTGTTTCAAACAAGAAACCACCAAATACAGTTACTCCATTTGCCAAGGCATTTTCACCAAGGCTTGCAGTTGACATACCTGAATTTGCCAAGAGGAAGAATACAGCTCCAGATGCAAGGAAAGCACCAACTACTTGACCAATGATGTAGTTTACAAGTTCTGAAGATGACAAACGTTTGTTAACAAACATAGCGATAGAAACAGCTGGGTTCAAGTGAGCACCTGAAACAGTTCCAATTGAGAAGGCTGCGACTACGATTGCTAAACCAAAAGCAAGAGCAATTCCAAGGTGTCCAAGTCCTTCAACACCATTTCCAAAAACAACAGCTCCTGTTCCGATGAACACAAGCATAAAAGTACCGATTAATTCAGCAACAAATTTTTTCATGTTAAGTCTCCTTTTTTCAAACTATGTATTAGTCTATCAGAAGAAGGAAAGGGTTTCAAGAAAAGTGCTTGGAAAATATACCAGGATACAAAGTCAAGCTTTCAGACAGGTTATCTACATTAAAAAGCCATCCGAAGATGGCTTTATACTATTTAAACCTAGAATTCTTAATTAAATACAATCAGATATAGAATGAAGTAAATAACTATCAATACTAATTCTACTGCAAGTTCAAATCTAACATCACGACCTTCAACTGCATTTTTTAAAATAGCCACAGCTAAGCCAAATATAATGATAATTAACAATCCTAAAAGCACCATTCTAAAATAACCTTCCTCTTCCTCTTTCTACACAATCTTTAATACTATACCTTCCTATACCTTCTGGATTATAGTTATTAGCACCATGCTTATCTTGTAACTGATTCTATTATTCCTCCTTTAATCACAATTCTATCATGGGCTATTAGTAATCTAAAGGCCGAACTGTAAACATCTATATAGCCTTGAGTAAGACGAAGTTTCCCAAATACCTCTTTATTAATATAGCGCATCAAATCCTTTACATTATAGCCAACAAATCTAGATGCAACTAACATAATAATATTAGATAATTCATATAAATTTTCTTCAAAGTCATAAACATCTCCATTATATCTTGGAAGATTATTTCCAACTTTAGAATCAGTAACAGTTATGAGATTAGAAGGTATTGTTTCTTCATTTTCTATCACAACATCATCTGACAACATAGAATAATTTTCTATTAATTTTTCAATGGCATTTACTAACTTATTCTTCTCATTGACATTATCGTGAATCCAAGAAGTTGACCATATCCTATAAAAATTCCAACCTTTAGACTCTAAAATTTCCTGACGTAAACGATCACGATCCCGAGCAGTTTTCGAAGAATGATAGGCTGCACCATCACATTCTATAGCTAATACATATCTCCCAGGTATATTAGGATGTATAATAGCCATATCTATTCTATATCCTGAAGCTCCTACTTGTGTGTGAACTTTATACCCTTTAGTCACTAAAAAATTATATACATTTTCTTCAAAATCGGAATCAAATTCTGGAGATTTTTGTTCTTCATGCTCTTCATAGCCAAGTAAGGCCGGGATCCCCTTCTCCGCAAATTCTAGAAAATCTCTAAAAATAATTCTATTTTCATTTGTAGTTTCTTCTATCGGAATATCTACTCCTCTAATACTAGAAATAACATGCATAGTTTCCCTAGCTCTAGATACAGCAACGTTTAATCTTCGCTCTCCTCCAGACTTTGTCAAAGGTCCAAAATTCATTCTAAGTTTACCATCTGGATTTTTACCATATCCAACACTTAAAATAACTATATCTCTTTCATCTCCTTGAACATTCTCGAGGTTCTTAACAAAGAATGATTCATGCTTCGATTCATCAAAAAATGCTTCTAATTCTGGATTTTCCTCTCTAAATTTGAATAACTTATCTTCTATAACTCGTGCTTGACTCATTCCAAAGGCAACTACACCTACAGATTTATTTGGACAATTTATTGCAATGTTTTTGATTACTTCAATAACTTTATCTGCTTCAATAGAATTTCCAAATTTCGATTCCCATACCCCGTCTGGTATAAATGTAAACTGAACATTGCTATGAATATCAGAATTGTCAGTTGGAAATGTATATAGTCTATTGTTATAAAATTTTTTATTAGAAAAAGCAATCAATGATTCATCTTTACTACGATAATGCCAATTTAAATATGTTTCAGGTATTTTTACACTAAGTTCATCTAATATAGATTCCATATCTTCAATATCAATTTCGTCATCCTTCAAATCTCCTTCGTCGTTAGAGGAATCAAAAAATGATGTTGGCGGCATTTGTTTACTATCTCCAGCTACAATAATTTGTTTTCCTCTACTTATAGCTGCAACTGCATATTCTGTCTTAACTTGAGATGCTTCGTCGAATATAACTAAATCAAATTGCCAATTGTCAATTGAAGAAAAGTAGGTACTTACGGTCAATGGAGACATCATAATACAAGGCTTTAACCTAGGTAATAAATTTGGTAAACTTTGAATAAGTTTTCTGGTTGACATCAATCTAACTTTTTTAGCAATTTCTTTTTTTAAAACTGCAATTTCACCACCAGAAATACGAATACTATCATTTACACTTGGTAATCTATCCACCAAATACTTAAATATTCTATCTCTAGCCATTGAAAAAGTAGATTTATCATGAGATTTAAAATTTTCAATACGCTCAGCTATCTCTTTTGAGGACAACTGACTAATTTTCTTATAATTAGGATTTTTTTCAAGAACAAGCATTAAGTATCTTTTTAAAAATATTGGATAAATCAAATGTGATAAAATTGGTTGTCTTTCAAGTTTTGAAATAAAATCTGATAATTTATATGTATCCAAAAGTTCGTTTTTAATCTTTTTGTAAGCAAAAAATTCATCTCGTTTAGAAAAATCTAAATCTTGTATAAAATAAATAATATCATCAATATTTCTGTTGATTGACGGAAATAATTTATAAAACTCCTGTAATGAAACATCCATTCTATGCTCATTATCTAGAAATGAACTAACTAATTTTTCCAATTCTAACCAATTAACATCTTTTTCTCCGGCAATTAATTCCTGTAGTTCTTCAACTGCTATAATCCACTTATCATCTTTATAAAAAGCCTGTTTAATTTCAAGTAACCATGAAACTCCGTTTAAAATGTTATTAATCATCTCGTCTGTATAATTATATGATTTACCTAATTTTTCATTAATTCTATTTTTAATTTCATTAATTTTGATATACAAACTATCCAATTCAATATCACTTGATTTAATTTTTAAAAGTTTTTCGAAGTTATAAATTAATTGTTCATAATCTAATTTTAATTCTTTAGTTAATAATTTATTTTTTCTAAAAATTTCTTTGTAAGTTGTTGAAAATAATCTCTTGAAGGGCGAATTATACTCATACTTAAACACCTTTAAAAGTTGTTCTATATTTTCTGTTCTTAAGAATTCTTCGTCAAAAATTTCTCGAATTTCATTTTCATTATCATTTTTAGATATTATCAAATTCTGTTGTTGATTTAATAACTTTGTTAATTCTAGAATATCTAACCTTATATCTTCTAGATTTAATGTAATCCACCTTGATGAAAAACTTCCATTCTTTTCAATCATTAATTTTTGCAACAGATGAAAACCCGCTCTCATTTCTGTTGAATTAAATGAGTTTGAAACTATACAAGAAATTCTCTGATTCAGATTTAAACTAAGATTTCTTAATTCAATTATATCCTTACATAACGTAGATAATTCTGTAATTTTTGTGAACGAAAGCTCTCCTTCATAGTTCTTCCATGAATTATTATTATATCTTGTGGAATCCGTGATATATGACTTAGCAAATTTCGTTATTATTTGCAAAAGCTGATCCATCTCATTATGGCTAAGATCCAGAATCGATTCATCTACTTCAAACAGTAAATCATCTGCTGTTATTACTGATGATAGCTTGCCTTGTAAATAATAAATTGATTGAGTTTTATTATTAGCATCATGTAAAATGTCAACGTAATCGTCTAAATCTCTCACTTCTTCATCAAGTCTTGAATACAAGTATAAATTTTCATCTTTAAATTTATAGGATTTTTCAGAAAGTAATAACGCACTCTGTAACTGATTTCTTATTTCTCCCTTCTTTTGTTTCGTATTATGCAGAGTAAGTACAAAATCTGATAGACCTTGATGCTGTAATTTCTTATATACAACATCTAAAGCCGCCTGCTTCTCTGAAACAAATAGAACCTTTCTTCCCATTCCTAGTTGTTCAGCAATAATATTTGTTATTGTTTGAGATTTCCCTGTCCCTGGTGGTCCTTGAAGAACAAAACTGTCTCCTCTCCTCGCCCTACTAATTGCTTCTTGTTGACTTGAATCTGCATCCAGTATCTGTAACCTACTAATGGAAGGTTCTTTTCTTAGATTAATCTCTTTGTTATAACCTTCAAAGAGTTGATCAACTTCATCAGTTTGTTCTCCTGATATTGCTTTTATAAAAGGATTATTACGAAGATTATCTTTATTTCTTTCTAAATCTTTTTGAATAACTAAATTTTGAAAATTGAAAGTATCAATGACAATAGTTTCATTTATAGTCCAATCGAAATCTGAAATTTGTCGTTTAAAATAGTCTAAAGCATCTCTTATATGAGAAAAATCATAATAACTATCAATAATTACACCAAAATCATCAAAAAGCTTTTTGCTTATTACTGGATTAACAACAATATCTTCATCATTTTTAATGGTAATCTCTATAGGAGAAGATAAGTTTTCACGTACAATCTTTATAGGAACTAAAACAAGAGGAGATTCTAGTTTTTTATCAAAATAGTTTGACTCTCCCCACTCTAGCATACCGAAAGCTGCATAACCTATATTAAACCCAAGCTCGTCTTCTGCTTCTTTAATTTGTTTTCGTATATATTCAAGTTTCCTATTTCGACTTCTGATAAATTCATCTTCTTGAGAATTACTACTATCTTTAAAAACAAAACCATTCCCATTTACCAATTTATCAAATAACTCTTCTATATCACCGTCTGGTTTATATGTTCCCGCTTTACGAACTTTATAATTTAACAGTCTATTTCTTCTTGATAAATCTAATAATTTTTTATTCCATAGGTCAAATTTCTGTTCAAAAATTCCTGTAGTTTTTACTTCTTCCATAATTCCTAATAATCTCCAATTATAAATTTAATTAGTAATGTTATTTAAACATAATTACCTATAGATATTTCCAAATTTTTATTAATGAATTTTTTAAAAATTAGAAATGAAATATAGAAAAATTATCAAGTATTCATTTTCTAACTAACTCTAGAATAACACTAACTGCTCCCAAGGCATAAAGTGGTGCTGTTTCTGTTCTTAGAATACGAGGCCCAAGTCCTGCAAGGACTGCTCCTTTAGCCTGGAAGCTTTCAACTTCTGCAGGTGAAAGACCTCCTTCTGGTCCAAAGATAAAGAGCAGTTTAGCTCCTTTTTCAAGACTAGTAATAGCCTGGATAAGAGCAGCTGATTCTCCTTCTTTTGCTGACTCTTCATAGGCTACCACAATGCGGTCAAACTGGTCCAGTTGGGCTAGAAAGTCAGACTTTTTTTCAAAAAGAGTGATACTTGGGACAAGGTTTCGCTTACTTTGTTCTGCTGCTCCGAGGGCGATTTTTTCTAACTTCTCAACCTTTTTGCCCAATTTCTTGCCATCCCATTTGGAAACTGACCAATCGGCAGGGAAGGCCCAGATTTGACTAGCTCCGAGCTCTGTCACTTTTTGAGTGATGAACTCCAGCTTGTCCCCCTTGGGAAAACCTGATGCGATGGTCACTTGGACTGGCAGTTCCACATTGTCTACTAATTCCTCAATCAGCTCCAACTGACGTGCCTCTACATTGACCACGCGCGCCAAGCGCTTAATCCCATCATCAAAGACTAGAGTCACCTCATCGTCTTCTTTCAGGCGCATGACCTGAAACATGTGCTTGCTAGTCTCTTTGTCCTCAATGGTGACAGGCGAGACAGGCAAGCCTTTTACAAAATACTGCTGCATGTTAGCCTCCAATCACACCAGGGATATCTTTGGTTTTCTTGAAGACGCAGGCATTCCATTCCCCTTGAATCATGTGGGTTTCAAGGAAAAATCCAGCTGCTTCTGCTGATTCACGTACCATATTCCACTTGTCCTTGATAATGCCACTCATGATCAGGTAACCTTCGTCCTTGACCAAACGATAGGCATCATCCGTCAGATGAATGAGGATATCCGCCAAGATATTAGCAACGATGACATCTGCCTCAATCTCCACACCCTTAAGCAAATCTCCTGGGGCTACATGGATGTTTTCCATGCTCGGGTTGAGCTCAATATTTTCCTGAGCGACGCGAACCGCCACATCATCCAAGTCATAGGCGAAGATTTCCTTGGCACCCAGAAGCGAGCTAGCAATAGAAAGGACGCCTGAACCTGTCCCTACATCTAGCACCGTTTCCCCACCGCGAAGAACCTGCTCCAAGGCAAAAAGACTCATCTTGGTCGTTGGGTGAGTTCCTGTCCCAAAGGCCATCCCTGGATCTAGTTTGATAATCTTTTCTCCAGCAGTCGCCTCGTAGTCTGTCCATGACGGCACGATAGTCAAGTCATGAGTGATGCGAGCTGGTTCATAGTATTTCTTCCAGTTGTCAGCCCAGTCTTCCTCAGCCAAGGCTGTCGTGCCAATCTTAACCTCACCCAGATCCATAAAGTCGGTCAATTCTGCCAGACGAGCCTGCAAATCAGTCTCCACTGTCGCTACATCAACCGTATCAGGATAGTAGGCGGTCACCACAATTTCTTCTTGTTGCTCGACCTCTGGGAAAATTTCACCGAAGCGGTCCACATTTCCCACATAGTCCATGCTGTCTTCAATCGCAACACCTTGGGCACCTAGTTCAATCAAAAGATTGGAAACTAATTCCTCCCCCTCACGTTTCACTGTTACTTTTAACTCTTGCCATGTTTCCATTTTGTATTGTGCTTACCTTTCCATCAGGTTAAAAATAGTCTTTCCAATAACAACAATAAGATTATCTCTTAATTTCTTCTCTAACTCTAAATCAATACCACTATTCTGTATGAATTTATCTTCTACTTTTCTATATAAACGTTTCACCTTAGTGGGGTTTCCGGGATCAAACTTAGGCACATAATGATAAATTATGACAGGAACAGAACTGCTGATTGATCTTTCAGCAATCTGACTCCAGATATACTTATCAGTCTCTCCCAAAGAAACCCCATAAAGAATAATAATATCAGAGTTTTTAATAATATCACTATTTTTCACATCCATATTTTCTCTATAGTTCTTCAAAACTAAGTTTTTTACGAGGGATTCTTTTTGTTCTTCTTCAAAACTATTTGAAATTTGTGTTTCATCGCTAACTCCTAAAACAGTACAGATATCTACTGTCCCATGTGCATGAATCGGAGATTTAATATGAAAATTATAATCACTAGTTCTTAATTTGTTTACAAAAGATTTTCCAGATCTATCGTATAATCTATCTAACACATTTGTATAGTTAAGGGTTAATATATTCACGATGTCGTGTTGATATAGATTTTCTTTAAATTTTTTATCAATAGTAGATTGATTTAATACAGGGAGAGAATTTTTCAAATCATTTAGAGTACTTTCAAAGTCAATTACAATACCTTCCTCAAGATTTTGCTCTTGTTGTAATCGTAGATATTCTCTTAAATCGTCGACTACCTCACTAAAATCGTCTATAAATTTCTCCTTCATTTCTATACTTGAGGAGATGAAGTCGTGATCTTTTGTTAATTGGCCTATTGAATATTCAAAATCTGACCAATTTTCATAATTATTTTCTTTATCAGAGAATAGAGATTCATAAATTAAATTTGAATATTCTTCCTCGTTCTCTTTCCTACTTATGTAAGCCTTATTTTGAAATTCATAAAAATCCTTATATCTTGTTTTCAAACCATATTGCAAGTCCAAACCATTTCCAACTATATAAGTAATATTCATATCTTTAAATTTTACCCTCTCTAATAACTTTCCTCCAAATAATCCCTCAATCTCCCCTGTAACTGAGGCACTGCTTGTTTAGAATTGGGAAATTCCTCAATGCTCATCAGTTTGTAAGCCTGTCCTTCATCTCCAAAGTTGATCTTGTCAAACTGATTCTGACTTATCTGACCGACCATAAAGACAGACTGCCGACCTTCAAAGAGCATGCTGGGATAGACCTTGCTCCAGAGCAGACAATCCTCATTTAAATGAATTCCCAGTTCCTCATAAACTTCACGCGCTACGCATTCAAAAGGGCTTTCGTCCCCTTCACGACCTCCACCTGGCAACTCCCACATATTGGGCCAAGGGATATTTTCCTTGTCATCACGCAAGATGGTCAGCAACTCTTCTCCACAAAATAGAGTAATTTTGCAGCCCGTAAAATCCAAGTGTTTATCCAATAATTCCATGATGACCTTTTCTTATCATAACTACTACTCTATAGAAAACCCCTAGCTAGCTTTCTTCAATCACCTTTTGGCACTCTGCATCCCAGTACGCCTGCCATCTGCCATGTTTTTTAGCAAAATAAACCGTAAACTCATCACTTACATAATCTGCAACATAGCGAAGATTAGGAGGATTTTCATCAAAACTTAATATCCAAGGATGGAAGTAAAAGGTTTTCTCCCACCTTTTCTGAGTATAGCCGAGATTCTTGGCAAACTGAGGGATAGGTTGTTGCAACTCGCTTTCCAAATGGGACTGAATGGCATTGTCAAAACTATTCAAACGAGCTAATAGTTGCTTAAACTGATCCTCCTCCTCAATTTTGAAATCACCTATGAACTCAAATTCTGCAAAGTCTATAGAAAATTCAAATAATGTGATTTTACCATCCTCAACATAGTGCCCATCTTCATCAACACAACAACGAGTTCCTGACTTCAATACTCGCTCGAAATCTAGATCCGCAAAGCGATTGCGGGGAAGAATATCAACTGACGGCTCAGTTTTAGCTGACCTTCTCCTGAAAAACTGTTTGACTTTTTCTAGCATAGTCTCCCCCTTCTCCTTGAATTCATTATTTAAAAATGTCCACTTAGAATCTTTTCTAATATCTCGGATAAGGGTAAAATTCTCCCTCTTCCAAGCCTACTTTTCCTTCTTCAAAGACTTCTTGGTTCCATTCCATGACAAATTCTTCTGCTTCTGGGTCTTCCAAAAAGTCCATGAGGGCATCTAGTCCAACCTCTGCAGTATCTTTGAGAAATAGTGCAAAATAAGCTAAGAATTCACGAGAAAAACCTTTTTTGGGCAGGTAAGGGATGACTGTCAAATAGTCTTCTGCATTAACTGTTGACTTGGCAGGGTTATAAAAAAGCACTGCTTCTTCAAAAAGGATATCATCTGACGAAACCTCTCCGTACTCATCCAGCATCTCCACCCCTGCAGGATTTTGTGCCTCTAATAGAAAACTCACTTCAACCGCATGATTGCGCTTATCCCAACTAATCTCATAATCAAAAGGAAAGTTCTTGTCCAACTCTTCTTGTAAAACATCTAAAAATCCGTATGTTGCCATTTTGTCCTCTTTCTATACGACTCTTAAATCGCCCCGAATACTCGGAAATATGCTAAAATAGATACTACCATATTACCACATATACATCAGAAAATCCATGTTAGAAAGGACTGCTATGCCAGACAATCTCGCACTTCGTATGCGCCCAAAAACCATCGACCAGGTTATCGGTCAGGAGCATCTGGTCGGCCCAGGAAAAATCATCCGTCGCATGGTGGAGGCTAACCGTCTATCATCCATGATTCTCTATGGACCTCCGGGCATCGGAAAAACCAGTATCGCTTCAGCCATCGCTGGAACGACCAAGTATGCCTTTCGAACCTTTAATGCCACTGTTGATAGTAAAAAACGTCTCCAAGAAATCGCCGAAGAAGCCAAATTCTCAGGTGGATTGGTACTACTCCTAGACGAGATTCATCGTCTCGACAAGACCAAACAAGACTTTCTCCTTCCTCTCTTGGAAAGTGGATTGGTTATCATGATTGGGGCTACTACTGAAAATCCTTTCTTTTCTGTCACCCCAGCTATCCGTAGTCGGGTTCAAATTTTTGAATTGGAACCCTTGTCTAACCAAGATGTCAAAGAAGCCATTCAAATCTCCCTGACTGATCCTGAACGAGGTTTTGATTTCCCAGTTGAGTTAGATGATGATGCCCTTGATTTTATCGCAACATCTACCAATGGAGATCTTCGTTCTGCCTTTAATTCGCTGGATTTGGCAGTTCTTTCTACTCCGGCAAATGATGACGGTATCCGCCATATTACACTCGATATCATGGAAAATAGTCTGCAGAGAAGCTACATCACCATGGATAAGGATGGAGACGGACACTACGATGTTCTCTCAGCTCTGCAGAAATCCATTCGAGGTTCGGATGTAGATGCTAGTCTCCACTATGCTGCTCGCCTGATAGAGGCTGGTGACCTACCTAGCCTGGCACGTCGTTTGACTGTGATTGCTTATGAGGATATTGGCTTGGCTAATCCCGATGCCCAGATCCATACTGTGACTGCTTTGGATGCTGCACAGAGGATTGGATTTCCAGAAGCTCGAATTCTCATTGCCAATGTCGTCATTGATCTGGCACTCTCGCCCAAGTCAAACTCAGCCTATGTGGCTATGGATAAGGCTCTGGCTGACCTCAAAACATCGGGGCACCTGCCGATTCCAAGACACCTAAGAGATGGTCACTATAGTGGAAGCAAGGAGCTCGGAAACGCCCAAAACTACCTCTATCCTCATAACTATCCTGGTCACTGGGTCAAACAAGAATACCTACCAGAAAAAATCCGTGACCATAGCTACTTTTCTGCAGAAGATAGTGGAAAATACGAACGGGCCCTGGCTCAACGCAAGGAAACCATTGATAAATTACGAAACTTGTGAAATCCTTTTCAAAAAGTTGCATTTCCCCCTTGATTTTTTTTGAAAAAGTGGTATCATATAAACATAGAAACGCTGTGGTGTACGACTTCACATTCAAGTGTTGACCGACTATTTTTTGTATTTTTAGGGAAACAAAAGACTTCTAACAGCATGTAGGCCGTCTCACACGGAAACAGCTTCAGTTAGAGCGAGTTGCCCACCTGCTTAGTTGCGCGGGTTCAATACAAACCGTGAAGTTTCGGCACCAATACAGCTTTTTATTTGCCTCCTTAGCTCAGTTGGTAGAGCAGTAGACTCTTAATCTATGGGTCGCAGGTTCGAGCCCTGCAGGGGGCATCTAAATCAACAGGAAAAAGCCTTGATTTATAAGGCTTTTTTGCTTGTCTATAACTGATTTGCCCCATCATTTGCCCCACATTTTTTTATGAGCAATCTTTCCAGACATCTCTAATTTGATTAAATTCTTCAAAAATTTTCTCTTCTAAAGTGTGTCCATATACTTCTACTAACATTGAAATATCTCTATGCCCTAGAATTTTTGCAATAACTCCAAGGTCAAATCCTTTGTGCCATAGGTAGCTTCCATAGGTATGACGTGCTCCTTTTGTCGTGATAATTGGATAAATATCTAATTCATTTAAAAGAACACTCATAGCTTTATTGACACTTGCAATATCTGGTACCAAGTGAATATATCCATAATGCTGAAAAATCATTTTATACCTATTCTTGATTCCTAGCTCTTTATTAGCCTTCTCCTGTTCAATTTTTAGAACTTGTAATATCTTAATACATTCTTCGTCTATCGGTACCATCCGAATAGACGTTTTGTTTTTTGGAGGGACAAATTTATGAGAGAGGGTATTAAACCTCCTATATGTTTTTAGCAGTCCTCTGTCAAAGTCAACTTCATTCCAAGTTAACGCTATTAACTCTCCAAACCTCATGCCTGTTTTTAGTAGAAAATAGACGATATACGGAACAATTGAACGTTGGTAATCAAATTTTCTCTTTACTGCTAAAAGTAAATCCAGATAGTCCTTTTCTGTATGTAAATATTTCTCTTCTGTCATCTGTTGTTCTTTGGATGAAAATAACTCGACATGTTGTGTAAAATCATCTATTAGAACTTTGTCGGCAATTGCCATTTGGATGCTCTGATGAATCCCAGTATTCAATCTACCAAGAAAATTTCTACCAACTGTCTGCCCATACTTATTCATAATTCTTTGGTATTCACTCGCACGAATTTGAGTGACTTTTTTATTTCCAAATAATTTTTCAATTGTGTTTTTACGGAGAAGATATTTTTTCTTTGTCTCTTCCGACCTACTACTCGGTAAAATTTTAAGTTCAAGCCATTCTTGATATAGATCGACAAGAGAAATATCTCTAGAAATTCTTTTCCCTAAACGAAGTTCTTGCAGAATCGGTTCAGCTTCTGACTCTGCAAGTTTTTTTGTTTTAAAACCGCTATTATGAACAACAGTTTTTCCTTCGTTACGAATTTCATAGGTCCATAAATTACTATCTCCTCGCTTTCGATAACGAACACTTGCCATATTAAGCCACCTCTGTTCCTAGAATCTCATTTACAACACTTTTTGGAACAACCATCAAACGTTTGCGATTATAAAATGTATAGCCTCGTGATACAAGTAATTCTCTTGCCTGATGAATGATATCATTCGCTGTATGAGGGCGATAGCCCATTTCAATTAATTCTTTGTTACTAATTAAATTATTGTCCATAGTTATCCTCCTTATTTATTTTCTAAATTCAGAAACTCGCCTACAAGTAGTTGTAATTCTGCATTTAATTTAGGGAGATTCTGTATTAATACTTCTTTTAATTCTTCCGCAAATTGGTTCGTTTCTTCTCTCAATAGTTTGCGGACTCTTGTTTTTTTCTTTTTGATGCTGTCTGATTTTAAATTTGGAAAAGCCAATGATAACAGTTCAGGATTGTTGAGAAAGATAATTGTAAATGCTCTTTGATCCACTCGAATATGTTCTAGCTTATAAAATCCGAAATTATCAAGTCGATTCATAATATCTTGGACCATTTCCTCACCAATCGCTTTGGTTCTAAGTTGGAACTCCAGTCTCCACCAAAACGGATTTACAGCCAAATCTAGCTTCTCTTCGCGCTTGTGAGCAATGATTTCTTTATTCTTATCATATAACCTAACTTGTACATTACTACCGCTAGAACCCCAATATTTCGTCTCTAATTCGCCCCCTCTACCGTAGAAGACCTTATGGGTAACACCACCTTTAATATGTTGCAAATTAACGATTTCAGGCTTGTTGAAAATGTCAAATGCCAAATCAAAACGAGACAAACGTACCGTCAATGAATTCAATCTAGCAAAGTACATTAATTGCCTCCATACTTGCATTCCATCAAATTCTTTTAAAGTATTAGGATTGAAATCAATTCGAATCAATTGTTCATTTCCATAAATGGCTAATTGGAAAAATATAATATTGATCGAATCATACTCATTAAAAACTTTAGCTAAAGTAAAGACATCATCTCGAACATTATCATATATTTCAAATGAGTCAACTTTTGCACTTATTGCCTGTTTCAGATTTTTGAAAATTCGTCTTAGGGAACCCGTGTCTGTATCCCAGATAACCGTTAATCTATCAATACTGACATCTAACCGCTGTACTAATTCTCCTACATCACATCGTTCTTGAATGCTTCTTAAATCTTGTATAGAAACCAACAAAATTGTCCCCCCTTCTTTTAGATTTTTTAGGCCTCAGAAACACCGTCAAATCAACGTTTGCTCGTTCCGTCGTTCTTTGGGCGTTGCCCTAAGTGTACCTTTTTGCTGGCTGTTAGAATAGCCAGCTTTTACTTGGCTAGAAATTGTCTGGACGGCCAGTCTGCAGGACTTCGCCTGACTTCCCGTCAGGCTCGTCCCTTGACCTTGTCCACACAATTTCTAGCACCAAGGATTTGAATAGTCATAAGTCATAGTCTCGTCCTCAACTTCTTCCTCACTCACCAATCCTAAACTTACGAACTATTTTGTATTATTTATAACTTATTTATAAGTTATAAATATATTTTATAAAAAATATTTTAAATAGTCAACTAAAAACTTGATTTGTAAGTTTATAGATGATAGAATAAGTTTAAAATACAACATAGGAGTTTCTCATGACCTTTATTATTCAAAATTTTGGACCCAATTTGGCACGACTACGCATAGAAAAAGGAGTAAGTCAAACTCAACTTGCGGAAGATTTAGGAATCGGTAAACAGTCCATCTCTGATTATGAAAAACAAAAAAGCTATCCTACCTTTGCAAATTTAGATAAGATAGCAGAATATTTTAATGCAACTCCAACCCAACTATTTGGAACTAGTAAAGAGATTGAGTTAGAAAAGAGTGTTCTTGAATCGAATGAATACTCTGATAAAGTAAGTGAAATCTTAAAAGCTGTCAAATACATCGAGCATTTCCTACATACTGATGGACAGCACTTAGAAGATTTACTTTACCTAACAAGAGGCAACCAACTATACACAGAAGATGGAAAAGAGTTGTATATTGATCCAACTTCTCAGAAAAGAACATTTCATAACCAATATGAACCTGGTTTTATTGTAGCAAGAGAAAAATCTCCACTAGAACTCTTAATTGAAAATAAGGAGCTATTAGATTAAATAAAAAAAAGCGAGGATAACCTCGCTTTTCTATTGTATAATCTTATCTTCGAAAGCCGTTTTCCCGACGGCTTTTTTGTTAGACTAAATATGTCAGAAGGAGGGAGAAATATGATTTCACAAGCTAAGTATTTTGAGCAAAGAAAAAACAGTAAACCTTTTTCCGATTTACTGTTCCTCTGTTATTCTTATTAAGTTGCTAGTTCAACAAACAATTGGGATTTATTGCTTCGTTGCTTTAGAAAAAAATAACAAATAAACTCCAAATATAAATTTAATTATTGCATCAATATAGGCAAATAGTACCAAAGGGACAGCAGAAAAAATATACCCCATGATAATATTAATAGTGCACATAATTCCTAATAAAATCATTGATTTTCCATGTACAAAATAGAATGGGAAAAAATGCAATGCTGTGGCTAATAATGCCCCCAACCATATCAATCTCCAATTCTCCGTAGCAAAAAATGGACCGCCTAAAAAAAACATTAATATAAACAGTAATATTATTGAGTATTGAGAAACCTTATTTTGAAATTTAGTTGATGAACCAGTGGATAGTTTTTTTAGTAAGTTTTTATTCATATTAATCGAAAAAAAGAAAACTATATAACCTGTACTAAACACTTGCATATTTATAATTTGGTGTCCACCTATTAAGGTAGCAACTGCGATAACTATGGCAACCGCAATTAACCATAAACCGCAAGATTTTTTATAATTAAATTCTAACTTTTCATTTTTTTCATATCCTAACATTCGCCGAAAAACCTCTCTAAATTCTAATTTATTTGTCTATGTTGCTTAATATTATAGCATTTTTTAGGCATTTTTTCTATTGCCGGATTTCATACTCACTCGCTACTATTCCCCATTAGAATGTATTGGCATTTACTATAAAAGGGAACAGAGGTTCATACGAAGTCTTCTGGCAATATCCGTTAGTGATACTTTCTCAGTTAGAAGTTGAGCAACCTTTTGTCAGACAAGGTTAGAGATTAGGAAACCTTTATGAGTCATTCGTTATTTTTGCCCCACTTTTGCCCCATTTTTAAATCCTGACATTGAAAATACCTAAAAGTATTTCCTAAAATCAGCTATATTTCAATATTTTTGTTTATTTTCAATATGAAAAGTTCTTACAAATTCATTCTCTTCCCAAGTAATAATATCTCCAAAGGCTGTTACGAACATCGGAAAAAGAAGTAAGGAACTATTCATAATAATAGCCGTAGCAAATCTTTGCATTTTTGCCTTATCTTATTTAAGATAGTACTATTAAAAAAAGAAAAGGTGAAAATCATGGAAACATATACACTTGCAAATGGGGTTGCTATTCCTAAAATTGGTTTTGGAACTTGGCAAATTGCTGAAGGCGAAGAAGCCTATAACAGCGTTAGCTTCGCACTTAAGGCTGGTTACACACATATTGATACCGCACAAATTTACGGTAACGAGGTTTCTGTAGGTAAGGCGATTGCTGATAGTAATTTGGCACGTGAGGATATTTTCCTAACTACCAAACTTTGGAATGATAAGCACGATTACGAGTTGGCTAAGACTTCTATCGATGAGTCTCTCGAAAGACTCGGTGTGGATTATTTGGATCTTTTGCTTATCCATTGGCCAAATCCAAAGGCACTTCGTGAGAATGATGCTTGGAAGTCTGGTAATGCAGGCGCTTGGAAGGCAATGGAAGAAGCCTACAAAGAAGGTAAGGTGCGTGCTATCGGTGTGTCTAACTTTATGCAACATCACCTAGAAGCTCTTCTTGAAACGGCTGAAATTGTGCCACATGTCAATCAAATCCTCTTGGCTCCAGGTTGTGACCAAAAAGACTTAGTTGCCTATTGCCAAGAGCGCGATATCCTTCTTGAAGCCTATAGTCCACTAGGTACAGGTAGCATTTTTGGAAATGAAGATGTTGAAGCAGTGGCTGAACGTAACGGTAAATCTGTAGCACAAGTTGCTCTGCGTTGGAGCCTTCAAAAAGGTTTCTTGCCACTACCTAAGTCTGTGACACCTAAAAATATTGAAGCCAACTTGGATATCTTCGACTTCGACTTATCAGAGGAAGATATGGCAGTCTTGGATAAGATTCAAGGCATCAAAACTCAGAATGATCCTGACACAGTTAATTTTTAATAGGATTTTAAGCAACTCGTCAGGGTTGCTTTTTCAAGTAAATGACAAAAGAAGTCAAGGTTTTGACAATTCGCGCCACATGAAATTATTTAAGCATATCCTTTTCTTTCATTACCATTTTCTGTTATAATGTATTGTATTTCTAAAGTAGAAAGGTATTAATATGACAACTCTTATTAAACATAAACGTGTAGAATTTTCAGAACTTTTTTATGACTTAGTTTTTGTTTTTGCAATTTCAAAAGTAACTACTTTAATTGACCATCTTCATAACGGTATTTTGACTTGGAATTCTTTCCTTGATTTTCTCATTGCTACTTTGTTTCTCATCGATTCCTGGATGATTCAAACCGATTATACCAATCGCTATGGAAAGAACTCTTTATTTAACATAGTAATCATGTTTATCAAAATGGGAATTTTACTCTTTATAGCCAATATGATTGGACCTGATTGGCAACAATATTTTCATTATCTCTGTTGGGCTATTGGTACATTAACCCTTACCTTATTTTTTCAATATTTGGTTGAATTTTTTAGAAAATCAACCGATGATGCTAATCGGGAAAGTATCAAAGGTTTTCTATGGATAACAGGTCTAGGAAGTTTAGGAGTCTATCTAGCAGCTCTTCTTCCTATTTACCTTAGAGTCTATATCTTATTTGCTAGTATTCTGCTAACATTTATTATGCCAAGTATCTTGCTTAATAAAGATAAGCATTACCAGGTAAATCTCCCCCATTTAATCGAGCGCATCTCCCTTCTTGTCATTATTATGTTTGGAGAGATGATTACGGAGCTAGCTAACTTCTTTACAATCGAGAATTTCTCGATTTATTCGGTTCTTTATTTCATTATTATGATTTCTCTGTTCTTGTTTTATTTTGGTCAATTCGACCATGCTATTGATGAAAAATCTAATCAAAAGAGGCTATTTCTAATTTACAGTCACTATCCTATTTTCATTGGACTTATGATGATGACTGTATCGATGGGATTTCTTCAGAATCCTGAAGCTAATCGTCTCTTTGCAACCAGCTTCTCTTATATCGGATTTGGCCTCTTTCAAGCTGCTGTCCTAGTAAATGGGCCCCATAACAAACACTATCTTCGCTATTCGAAAAGTTACTACTGTGTCCAAGCTACACTCTATCTGGCTGCCTTGATTCTCTCTTTAATCTTTGCTTCTAATCCTATAATAGTAGTAAGTATTACAACCATTTTAGCTCTAGCTATAGCTATTCATTCTATTTATTTTTATATGACACAGACTAAAAAACATTCCAAATCTAACTGGGGGTTCTTTTAATGAGTTTATAGCATTAAAAAAGCCTTGGTTTTCCAAGGCTTTTTTTTCATTAATTTGTTTTTCCATTTTATCCTCCGATTTGAACTCGCACTGACATTTATTTATAACAACACTATATATCTAGTATGGCATAATCATTAGGTATTATAGATTTTCAAACCAAATGTGAGTCATTCGTTTTTGCCCCACTTTTGCCACGTTTTTAAAGCCTGACAGTGAAAACACCTAAAAGTATTTCCCTAAAATCAGCTATATTTCAACACTTTTGTTTATTTTCAATATGAAAAGTTCTTACAAATTCATGTAGGGGGCATCTAAATCAACAGGAAAAAGCCTTGATTTCAAGGCTTTTTTGATGTCAAAAAATCTTATTCAAACTTTTCACCATATAAAAAGTGAGCCATCGGTTTAGCCCACCTCTTCTTTTTCATGCTTAATTACGGTAAAATTGGTTATCTTTGTCGCTTACAGATTGACCGATAGACAAGACGTCTTGGCTACCGTCTGTACCTGTCACTTCATTTTGGACTCCAGCTGGGGTAAAGATCAGTCGTGCCCCTTGTCCACCACCGACAAGATGAATACCTGTTGAGTAGTAGCCATCTTTTTCCTCTACTTGACCCATCTCGTATTTAAAGGTTCCATTTGCACTTTGGATTGTCACAATTCCATCTGCTGTGACTGTTGCAGTTGTTCCCGCGTAGTTTTCCCAAGTTCCTACAAATTTAGCGTAAGCCTCTTGTGATTTTTTCTTATCTTCCTTTTGTTCTGCTTGAGTGGTTGTAGCTTCTGTCGCACTATTTGTTTCTGACTTCTGCTCCTCTTTTTGGCCTGCTTCAGTTTTACTTGCGGACTCTGTAGTCACCTTGCTTGTTGTCTCCTTTTGGTTTGAAGATGACGTATTCTTGTCGGTCTTTCCACCACAGGCAACCAAGGTCAAGGCAGTCAACAAGGTCAGGACTGATAGGCTCGTATAGCGCAATGTTTTGTTTTTCATAAAAATCTCCTTTGAAATAGACTCAGATAAAAGTAGCTCGTCAGATTTTGCATATATTTGACGGCTGTATCGTAGTCTTCAGTGTATCATTTATTTGCTTTTAATTCAATAGCTATCATATATCGAAAAAAGGCTAATTCAAGTAGGAATTAGCCCTTTTATTTCTAGTTTTGATTTTCTCGTTTTTTAGTAGATAAACATGGCATCGCCAAAGCTAAAGAAACGGTATCTTTGGTCGATAGCATGCTGGTAGGCTTCGAGGACCAATTCACGGCCTGCAAAGGCAGAAACTAGCATAACCAAAGTAGACTTCGGTAAATGGAAATTCGTAGAAAAAGCATCCACCACCTTCCAGTCATAGCCTGGTTTGATAAAGATATTGGTCCAGCCAGAGTCGGCCTGGATTTGCCCATCAAACTTGCTTCCGATAGTCTCTAGCGTACGGATAGAAGTTGTTCCCACAGCAATCACGCGACCACCATTTTCCTTGACCTGACGCAAGGTCGAAGCGGCTTCCTCAGATAATTGGTAAAACTCTGAGTGCATTTCGTGTTCATCTAGATTGTCGACTGAAACAGGTCTAAAGGTACCAAGACCAACGTGCAAGGTCAAGTAGACTAGGTGAACTCCTTTTTGTTGGATCTCTTCTAGTAATTCTTTGGTAAAATGCAGACCCGCAGTTGGGGCAGCAGCTGAGCCACTCTCCTTGGCATAGACGGTCTGGTACCGTTCACGGTCATCCAACTTTTCGTGGATATAAGGAGGCAAAGGCATTTCTCCCAGACTTTCAAGCACTTCTAGGAAAATTCCCTCATACTCAAAACGAACAATACGACCGCCATGGGTTAATTCCTCGGTCACAACTGCGCTAAGTCGACCATCACCAAAGATAACACGGGTGCCGACCTTGAGACGTTTGGCAGGTTTTGCCAAGACTTCCCATTCGTCTCCTGCTGTATTTTTCAAGAGCAAGAGTTCAACGTGTCCCCCTGTTTCTTCTTTTTGACCATGAAGTCGAGCTGGCAAGACACGGGTATCATTCATAACTAGGGCATCACCTGGCTCTAGCATTTCGATAATGGAGTGAAAGTGGCGATCTTGAAATTCTCCAGTCTGGCGATTGACTATCAAGAGTTTAGAGGCATCGCGCTTTTCCAAAGGAGTCTGAGCAATCAATTCCTCTGGTAAGTGAAAATCAAAATCATTGGTATTCATTGGTGTCATTTTCCCTTTTCTTTTCTAATAGAATTCATTAGCTGTCAAAGCGAACTTCTTCAAGTAGGTATTCAATGAAGCGTTCACCCATCTTGGACAAGCTAGTTTTCTCATGCTGAATATAAACTAATTCAATCGGATCATCAATATCAAGTGGAATAGAAACGATATTGTCCCCATTAAGGTTACTATTGAGGATACCAGTCGCGATGGTATAACCGTCCAAACCAATCAAGAGATTGAACAAGGTCGCACGGTCACTAACCACGATGGATTTCTTGTGGTGTTCCTGTGACAAAATCTCTTCTGAAAAGTAGAAGGAATTATGGGTCCCTTGGTCGTAGCTCAAATATGGGAAGTCTTCTAGATCTGCCAACTGCACCTTGTCTCTTTTAGCAAGAGGGTTGGACTTGCTGACAAAGATATGGGGCTGGGCTGTAAAGAGATGATGAGCAACTAGATGGTTGTCATCCAACATCTTCGAAAGAACATCTCGGTTATAGCTATTTAAAAAGAGGACTCCGACTTCACTGCGGAAGTTCTTGACGTCGTCGATGATTTCCCAGGTTCTGGTTTCACGCAAAAAAAGCTCATACTTTTCCATATCGCTTTTCTTAAGCAAGGAAACAAAGGCATTGACCACAAAAGCATAGTGTTGCGAAGACACACTAAAAAGCTCGCGATGAGCGATTGGGTTCTTATAGCGTTCTTCTAGAAGTTGCGTTTGCTCGACAACCTGACGGGCATAGGATAAAAACTCCATCCCATCACGCGTGAGGGTAATTCCCTTGGGGTTTCGGATAAAAATCTCAATTCCCATCTCATTTTCTAGGTCACGAACGGCATTTGATAGACTCGGTTGTGTAATGAATAGTTGCTTGGCCGCCTCATTCATGGAACCAGTCTCTACGATTTTGATAATATAGTGTAATTGTTGAATTCTCATGTTTTTATTGTACCATACTTGACGCAATATAAAAAGAACCAGTCACTGAAAGCCAAGCTAGTCGCATATCAGTCTTTTTGCAGTTCATAAAAAAGAGGTTGGAAGATTTCCAACCTCTTTATCTGTTCTAGCAAGTTAAAACTAGCTTCCTCTTTCCCAGAAGATGGCTAATAAAATCATGGCTCCTAAAACTGATGGGATAATGGCTGTACCGTTTAGGCTTGGACCCCATGCACCAAAGAGTAATTGTCCTAAAAAGGCACCAATCCATCCGAGAAACATTTTTCCGAAGCATCCCATCCGTTCTCCACGATTGGTGATAGCTCCTGCTAATAATCCGATCAAAAGACCGACAAACATACTTCCAATCATAGTTTCTCCTTAAATTGCCCAATCTCCATTGCGGAAGAGTGGTACGCGTGTTCCATCCTCACGGATACCATCGATATCCATTTGGTTAGAACCAATCATAAAGTCAACGTGAACGTCTGAACGGTTAAGTCCTGTAGCTTCCAGCTCTTCTTCGCTCATCTCTGCTCCACCAACAACGCTCGTTGCATAGGCTGCACCGATAGCCAAGTGGTTTGAAGCATTTTCATCGAAAAGAGTGTTAAAGAAAGTAATACCTGACTGTGAAATTGGGCTTGGATCTGGTACCAAGGCACATTCACCCAAGGCACGCGCACCAGCATTCTTAAAGACAAGGTCCTTCATAACCTGGTCACCCTTTTCAGCTGTAATATCTACAATTTGACCATTTTCAAAGGTCACCTTGATGCCTTCGATGATATTTCCATTGTAGCTAAGAGGTTTCGTAGATGTTACATAACCATCTGCACGACGGAAGTCAGGAGCTGTAAAGACTTCTTCTGTTGGCATATTTGGCAAGAATCCTTCACCTTGAGCATTGATAGCTCCAGCTGATTCCCAAACGTGGTTCTTAGGCAAGCCAAGTGTCAAATCAGTTCCAGGTGCTGTGTAGTGAAGGGCTGAGAATTGCTCTTTGTTGAGCATCTCTGCCTTGCTCTTGAGAATAGCTGCATGTTCTTCCCAAGCCTTAACTGGATCCTCTTCGTAGACACGGCAAGTTTTGAAGATTTGGTCCCAAAGGAGATCTACTGCTTCTTCGTCACTCGCAGCATTTGGAAAGACTTTCTTAGCCCACTCGAGTCCAGCTGCAGCTGCTACAGTCCAGCTAACCTTGTTAGATTGAGTTGCGATACGCATTGGTTTCATAGCAATTCCCATTGCTTTAGCAGAAGCTGAAAGCTTTTCAGCGTCCACTCCGTTCAAGGCACCTGGGTCAGAAGAACGGACACCGAGACGACTTGCTTTGTTTTCAAGAAGGTAGTTCATCTCAGCAATCTTGTATTCGGGAACATTGTCCAAACGTTCTAGTGGCGCGTGAAGGAATTTCTCACGATTTACAAAGTCATCTGCCCATTGGACGATTACTTCATGTGCTCCAAGGGCATAAGCTTCTTTGACGATTAAGTGAGCCAACTCACGTTGCTCCACATCGATTGAGAGAGCTAAAGTGTGACCCGGTTGCACGTTAACTCCGTTTGCAACCAAAAGCTTAGCGTATTTTTCTAGATTTTCTTTAAAATTTGGTAAAACCATTTGTGTTTCCCTTTTCTATTTTTATTTTTCTT
The DNA here is from genome assembly GCF_024295665.1 of Streptococcus sp. CF8_St5-17. Lineage (NCBI taxonomy): Bacteria > Bacillati > Bacillota > Bacilli > Lactobacillales > Streptococcaceae > Streptococcus > Streptococcus sp. CF8_St5-17. The sequence goes on along the minus strand of NZ_JANCOU010000003.1, from coordinate 149,396 downwards.
TCAAAGCAGAAAATAATCCTGCTAAAGCAATAGCACCAGACAAGAGTGCTGTCGATAGAAGAATTGTCTGATCAGCAAGCTCTAACTGATATTCAAAAACCTTTTGAGCAGGTTTGTCTTCCGCAAAAATTCTGAGTTTCATCAAAAGTCCTTTCTTATTCTTCGTACTCTCCTAGATAGAGACGTCGAGCCTCTGGGCTGTTAGTGAGGATATCTACATAAGTTTCATAGTCATCAAGCAGGGGCTTTCCCAAAGAGATATCTTGTTCTGGATTTATATTTTTCCCATAAAGATAGCAAAGGTAGAGACGCTCATTGAGTGTTGGAAATACTTCAATGGACATGTGTTCAGCCTGACCTACTCGTTCCCAATCCTGTTCTTTGATATCTGGTATGATATAAGCTTGGAAGAGGCCCATAAGTGGATTATCCTCCGGTTGACCACTGTCCTTATCCGCTAGAACTAAAGAACAGCGTCGACCAAAACCAGCTACTTGGCGCTCTCGTCCCTTTACCGAAACAGTAATAGGATGCCCTCCAATATGGCTATAGATCCATTCTTTGGGTAGTCCATAATCTAACAGGGGCTCAAGATTTTTAACAATCGTTACAGAACTATAGCGTAGAAACTGACGAGTAACTGCTTTACAAAAGAGGATATCCTCCTCTTTCAAGGTCACTCCCTTCCAGTTATTTTCTTCGTTAAAATGGTTGAAAAATACCAGATAGGGATCACGCACCATTTGTGCTAATACGTAAACGCCATTTCGCAAGCGTATGGAAATAATTTCCCCTGGTTTCCAAGGTGTTGCTCTTTTTTTCTTTACCATCATTAACTAACCTCAAACCTACATAAGACATTTCAAGATCTTAAAACAAATCATCAAACAAACTCAACTGATTGTCCTCTGGCATATTGCCGAGAATGCCCATTTCATCCATCTTTTCAACCAAGGTTGATGAGAGTCCACCGCGTTTGCGTAGTTCAGTTTTAGAGAGGAATTCTCCTTCTTGACGAGCGCGCACCAATTGCTTGGCAACGTTCTCTCCTAGACCATCCATAGCGACAAACGGTGGGATGAGGGTGTCTCCGTCGATGATGAATTCGGTCGCATCACTACGATAGAGGTCTAACTTGCCAAATTTGAAACCTCGTTCCCACATTTCATTGACGATTTCAAGCGTTGTATAGAGGTCAATTTCTACGTTAGAAGCTTCATTGTTCTTGCGCTTCTCAGCAATTTCTTGCATCTTGCGTTTAATAGCATCCAAGCCTGCCCCCATGGTCTTGATATCAAAGGCCTTAGCACGGATGGAGAAGTAAGCACAATAATAATAAATCGGGTGGTGAACCTTGAAGTAAGCCACTCGAAGGGCCATCATAACGTAGGCTGCCGCATGGGCTTTAGGGAACATGTACTTGATTTTTCCACAAGATTCGATATACCACTCAGGCACATTATTGGCCTTCATGGCTTCGATATAACCATTGCGCTCTTCTTCTGAGATTTTAAGCCACAATCCCTTACGCACTCGCTCCATGATGGTAAAGGCCATCTTAGGATCTAAACCTGCGTGCATGAGGTAAACCATGATGTCATCCCGACATCCGATAACGGTTGATAGGTCCGCTATTCCAGCCTTAATCAAATCTTGGGCATTTCCCAACCAAACGTCGGTACCGTGAGACAGACCAGAAAGCTGAAGCAACTCCGCAAAGGTCGTCGGATGGGTTTCATCAACCATCCCTCGAACAAAGTTGGTTCCAAATTCTGGAATCCCCAGCATACCCGTCGGCGTCCCGATTTGTTCAGGAGTCACACCTAGCACATCCGTCCCAGAAAAGAGGGCCATCACGCCTTCATCATCCATAGGGATCTCATTAGGGTCAATCCCAGACAAGTCCTGCAATTTCCGAATCATGGTCGGATCATCATGACCCAGGACATCGAGTTTGAGGACGTTCTCATCGATATCGTGGAAGTTAAAGTGAGTGGTCTGCCATTCAGCAGTGACATCATCTGCAGGATACTGTACTGGAGTAAAGTCATAGACATCCATATAATTAGGGATAACCACGATTCCTCCTGGGTGCTGACCGGTCGTCCGTTTAACACCAGCAGCTCCTTGGGCTAGACGCTCAACTTCGGCTTCTCGGTAGAATTTGCCATAGTCACGCTCGTAACCCTTGACAAATCCATAGGCTGTTTTAGCAGCCACCGTACCAACCGTTCCTGCACGGAAGGCATATTCTTCCCCAAAGATATCACGAACATCCAAGTGGGCGCTCGGTTGGTCTTCACCTGAGAAGTTCAAATCGATATCAGGTACCTTATCCCCATCAAAACCAAGGAAGGTCTCGAAAGGAATATCCTGGCCATTCTTGCTGAGTTTGTGGCCACAGTTTGGACAGTCTTTATTGGGCATATCAAATCCTGAACCGTAGGAACCATCCGTGATAAACTCACTATACTGACACTGGCCACAGACATAGTGAGGCGAGAGCGGATTGACCTCGGTAATCCCAATCATGGTCGCAACGAAACTGGAACCAACAGACCCACGGGAACCAACCAAGTAGCCTCGTTCGTTTGAACGGTGCACTAGCATTTGTGAAGCCAGATAAATCACAGCAAATCCATTCCCCAGAATAGAGGTTAGTTCTTTTTCAATCCGCAAATCGACAATATCTGGCAGAGGATTTCCATAGATTTCAAAAGCTTTTTTATAGGTTAACTCGGCGACCGTTTCTTCAGCCTTGTCAATGAAAGGCGTGTATAAGTCGCCTTTAACGACCTCAACAGGCTCAAAGATTTCTGCCATGGCGTTGGTATTTTCAATGACAATCTTGCGAGCCAAGTCTTCCCCTAAAAAGGCAAATTCATCCAACATTTCATTAGTTGTTCTAAAGTGTGCCTTTGGTAGCGGAGCTGGTTGGGCAGCTTCTCCATGACCGATCGTTCGGTTAATCATAGCCCCCTGACCTAGACTGCGGACGATGATTTCTCGATAAATCTCATCCTCAGGTTCGATATAGTGGACGTTTCCTGTCGCAAGAACTGGCTTACCGAGACGCTCTCCGACCTCAATCAAGCTCTTGATGATGGTGTGGAGTTCCTCCATATCCTTAACCTGCTCTTTGGCAATCAAAGGTGCATAGATAGCCGGAGGCATCACCTCGATAAAGTCATAGTATTTAGCTACTTCAACTGCCGCATCTACTCCTTGTGACACGACTGCATCAAAGACTTCTCCTTCCGTACAAGCCGATCCCAAGATTAAACCTTCTCGATGGGCATCCAGAACCGTACGTGGAATTCGTGGAACTCCTTCAAAATACTGGGTGTTTGAGAGAGAAACCAGCTTAAAGATATTTTTTAAGCCCACCTGATTTTTCACATAGATGGTCGCATGCTTGACTCGAGCTTTTTTATACGAATCTGGGCTGATTAAATCAAGGTTTAATCGTGCCAAATCTGTCACACCATGTTTTTCTGCCACTTCCTTGATAAAGATAAAGAGCAGACGGCCAGTTGCTTCTGCATCGTAGTTGGCCATGTGGTGGTGTTCTAAAGCAACACCAAAACGTTTAGTCAAAGGTCCTAGACCATGACGTTTGTATTCGGGATAGAGATTTCTAGCGAATTCTAACGTATCAATGACAGGTTGTGTGATTTTTGGCAGTCCATGACGCTCGTAGTTGGCGTTCATAAAGCCAACGTCAAAGGTTGCATTGTGGGCTACAAGAACGGTATCCTTACAAAATTCTTGGAACTCTTTTAAAACTTGAACCAAGGGTTTGGCATTTTTTACATGGTCATCCGTAATTCCTGTTAATTCAGTTGTAAAAGCTGACAAAGGATGCCCTGGATTGATAAACTCATCAAATTCAGCGACGATATTGCCCTTATACATCTTGGAAGCTGCAACCTGAATCAAGTCATTATAGATTGCTGAAAGTCCTGTCGTTTCCACGTCAAAGACTACATAAGTAGCTTCAGAAAGGTCCATCTCTACTTCGTTATAGACGATAGGAACACGGTCTTCAACGATATTGGCTTCCATCCCATAGATTAGCTGGATGCCAGCTTTCTTAGCTGCCTTATAGCCATGAGGGAAGGATTGAACATTCCCGTGGTCTGTGATTGCTACTGCCTTGTGTCCCCATTTGGCTGCTTTCGCAACGAGTTCCTCAACTTCAGGTAGAGCATCCATAGTCGACATATTGGTATGTGCATGGAACTCAACCCGACGTTCTCCCTCTGGCATCAGATCCTTACGCTCATAGTGGACAACTTCCTGCACATCTTGCACATTCATGGTCAAGTCTCGCGTGAAATTATTCATTTCAACATTCCCACGAACACGAAGCCAAGAGTTTTTCTTGATCATGTCAAACTTCTGAGCTTCTTCTTCATTTTTGACCCATTTTTGCATAGAGAAACTAGAAGTATAGTCGGTCATCTTGAAGTTAATCAAAACACGACCTGTTCTAGTCACCTTCTGCTCAACATCAAAAACAACTCCTTCAAATACCAAACGGTTCTCCTCAGTATTGACCTCAATCATTGGAGTAATTTCTGCCTTGTCTAGTTTTGGCTTGGCAGCTGCCTTCTTAGCTTGAAAATCAAAGACAGGCTTGTCCTCTACTGGAGGTGGTGGCGCCATCTGTTCCAACTGTTCCATAGTCCGAAGAGTTTCTTCATTGGCAGCCTGAACAATCATTTGATTTTCCGAATGGAAAGCTTCTTGCTCTTCCTTGGTCAAATCTTCATTTTTCTCTAAAACACAAGTGAATTTAGGAAAGCCAAAGAGTTCCAGCTGTTTACTGAGATTTGGCAGGTGGTTTTTTCTAAAATGTTCTGTATCTGCTGCTTCAGAAGCTTCAATAATCAACTGATCATTTTCAACACGAACCTGACAGTTTTGATACATGGAACGAAAACCCTGGCTAGAACAAGGCCCATCTGAAAAAGCCTCTTGATAGTAGGCTTGTAAAAGCTCTCTTGAAAAATCTTGATTTTTCGTTTTAATCTCGAAAGTCGCTTGATTTCCTGTTTTTGAAAATTCTTCTTTCAATCCCTTCTTCAATGCTAAAAAGAGTTCAAAGGGGAGGATATCCTCAAAAGCAAAACAAAACTCCCAAATATTACTTTGCTTGTGTACAATAACTTGTTCAATTTCAGCCTGAGAGAAGGCCTCATGATTTCTTATGTCAGCGGGAATTCCCAACTGGTTCATTAAAATTTCAAAAGTGGTTGACATCCATTTTCCTCACAATATACTCCTTCTATTTTACCATATTTGAAGCCATTTTAGCTATTTCTACCAAACAGAAAAAGAAGCCACAAAGTGACTTCTTTTAAAGTGACGGTGAATTATTCTTCACCTTTGTTTTTCTTAATGATTTCTTCTTGTACTGACTTAGGTACATCTTCGTAGTGGTCGAATACCATCATGAATGTACCACGTCCTTGTGATGCAGAACGAAGAACTGTTGCGTAACCGAACATTTCAGCAAGTGGAACGTAAGCACGAACGATTTGGCTGTTACCGTGTGCTTCCATACCATCTACACGTCCACGACGAGCAGTTACGTGACCCATAACATCACCAAGGTTTTCTTCTGGAACAGTGATTGTTACAAGCATCATTGGTTCAAGGATAGCTGGTTGTGCAGTCTTAGCAGCTTCTTTAAGTGCAAGAGATGCAGCGATCTTGAAGGCAGTTTCAGATGAGTCGACATCGTGGTATGAACCATCGTAAAGCTTAGCTTTAACGTCAACCATTGGGTAACCAGCAAGAACACCGTTAGCCATAGATTCTACCAAACCTTTTTCAACCGCTGGGATAAATTCACGAGGAACCACACCACCGACGATTGCGTTTTCGAATTCGAATCCTTTACCTTCTTCGTTTGGAGTAAATTCAATCCATACATCACCGAATTGACCTTTACCACCAGACTGACGTTTGAAGAATCCACGTGCTTGAGTAGGAGCGCGGAATGTTTCACGGTAAGATACTTGAGGAGCACCTACGTTCGCTTCAACTTTGAACTCACGACGCATACGGTCAACAAGGACGTCAAGGTGAAGCTCACCCATACCAGAGATAACTGTTTCACCAGTTTCAACGTTTGTTTCAACGCGGAATGTTGGATCTTCTTCAGCCAATTTTTGAAGGGCGATACCCATCTTGTCTTGGTCTGCTTTAGATTTTGGCTCAACCATCAATTGGATAACTGGTTCTGGAACGTTGATTGACTCAAGGATGATTTTAGCTTTTTCATCTGTCAATGAGTCACCAGTTGTAGTATCTTTCAAACCAACGGCAGCAGCGATATCACCTGAGTAAACAGTATCGATTTCTTGACGGCTGTTAGCGTGCATTTGAAGGATACGTCCGATACGTTCACGTTTACCTTTAGAAGTGTTCAATACATAAGAACCTGATTGAAGAACACCTGAGTAAACACGGAAGAATGTCAAACGACCTACGAATGGGTCAGTCATGATCTTGAAGGCAAGAGCAGCGAATGGTTCTTCGTCAGATGCTGGACGAGTTTCTTCTTCATCTGTGTCTGGGTTGATACCTTTGATTGCTGGGATATCAAGTGGGCTTGGAAGGTAGTCGATAACCGCATCAAGCATCAATTGAACACCTTTGTTCTTGAAGGCAGAACCACACAATACTGGGAAGAATTCAACGTTGATAGTTGCTTTACGGATAGCAGCTTTCAATTCTTCGTTAGTGATTTCTTCACCTTCAAGGTATTTCATCATCAATTCTTCATCAGTTTCAGCAACTGCTTCAACCAATTTTTCACGGTATTCTTGGGCTTGGTCAAGGTATTCAGCTGGAATGTCTTCTTCAAGGATATCTGTACCAAGGTCGTTAGTATAGATTTCAGCCTTCATCTTGATCAAGTCGATGATTCCACGGAAGTCATCTTCAGCACCGATTGGCAATTGAATTGGGTGTGCGTTCGCTTGAAGACGATCGTGAAGTGTGCTTACTGAGTAAAGGAAGTCAGCACCGATTTTGTCCATTTTGTTGGCAAATACGATACGTGGAACTCCGTACTCAGTTGCTTGACGCCAAACTGTTTCAGTTTGAGGCTCAACACCTGATTGTGAGTCAAGAACTGTAACCGCACCGTCCAATACACGAAGAGAACGTTGTACTTCGATTGTGAAGTCCACGTGTCCTGGTGTGTCGATAATGTTTACGCGGTGGTTGTTCCATTGAGCTGTTGTCGCAGCAGATGTGATAGTGATACCACGTTCTTGCTCTTGCTCCATCCAGTCCATTTGTGACGCACCTTCGTGAGTTTCACCGATTTTGTGGATTTTACCAGTGTAGTAAAGAATACGCTCAGTTGTAGTTGTTTTACCGGCATCGACGTGAGCCATGATACCGATATTACGAGTTTTTTCAAGTGAAAATTCGCGTGCCATGAGGTTTGTTTCTCCTATATTTTTTATTTCTATTCTATTATAACACGATTTCAATAAAAACGGATAGGCAGGACCCACCCGTTCTCAGTGTTTATCTTGTTTAGTTGGTTTCAACTTGTGAGATGGGAAGTTGAATTGTAGCTAAGAGCTGACCGAGCTAAATTGAACCCGGGCTAAAAGCTCGGAAAATAGATACGCTTTCCTAGAATCGTTGATTCTTCGTCAAGCTTCCTAATTTTCAGTCGCTTTTTTAACGCCCTTAGTATCTTAATCTTACCAACGGAAGTGTGCGAAGGCACGGTTAGCTTCAGCCATACGGTGAGTGTCTTCACGTTTCTTAACTGCTGCACCAGTGTTGTTAGCAGCATCCAAGATTTCTTTTGCAAGACGGTCTTGCATTGTGTGTTCACCACGAAGGCGAGCGATTGTTACCAACCAACGAAGTCCAAGTGTTGTACGACGTTCTGGACGAACTTCAACTGGGACTTGGTAGTTAGATCCACCAACACGACGTGCACGTACTTCAAGTACAGGCATGATGTTTTCCATAGCTGTTTCAAATACTTCAAGTGCATCGTTGCCAGTAGCTTCTTTGATTTGCTCAAAAGCACCGTAAACGATTGAAGCAGCTGTACCACGTTTACCATCAAGCATAACGCGGTTGATAAGACGAGTAACTAGTTGTGAATTGTAAAGCGGATCTGGCAATACGTCACGTTTTGGAGCTCTATTTTTACGACTCATTTCTCTTTATCCCCTTTCCTTATGCTTTTTTCGGACGTTTAGTACCGTATTTAGAACGGCCTTGTTTACGATCGTTAACACCTGCAGTATCAAGTGCACCACGGACGATATGGTAACGTACCCCTGGAAGGTCTTTTACACGTCCACCACGAAGAAGCACCACGCTGTGCTCTTGCAAGTTGTGTCCGATACCTGGGATGTAGGCAGTAACTTCGATAAGGTTGCTCAAACGTACACGAGCAAATTTACGAAGGGCAGAGTTAGGTTTTTTAGGTGTCATAGTTCCAACACGAGTTGCTACACCACGTTTTTGTGGTGAAGAAACGTTTGTTTGAACTTTTTTATGACTGTTGTAACCAACGTTCAAAGCTGGTGATTTAGATTTTTCTACTTTTGATTTACGCGGTTTGCGAACCAATTGGTTAATTGTAGGCATCTACATTCTCCTGTGTTTTTTTATTTTTGGTGATGATACACTTGGTGACAGCTATCATCTGTGTGTACTTTTGCAACATTTGTCAGCACGTCCCTGTACACTCTTGAGAGACCAAAAGTAAAAAGTACCGTCTAACATTGTACCACTTTTTTTCTATTTTTGTCAATATATTTCTTCTTATTTTTTGACTTCTTTACTCTAAAATCTCTTTGAAAACGGTCACCTACCAGATAGACTCTTCAACCGACCACATAGACAAAGCTTCTTGTAATTGTCAAAAAAATGGTGTTTAATAGACTTGTAAGTAAGAGATCTCTATTACAACTAGATAAAGGAGAAATTATGAAAGTCAAACTCGACATTGATCAGCAATATGCAGAAGAACAAATTATCATAGAAGCACCAACTTTATCCCCTAGAGTTCAAAAAGTTCAAGACTTTGTTCAATCGCTGGATCAAAAAGAAACTCTTAAAGGAAAATTTCAAGATCAGGTTTTTCTTATCGAAATTCAAAAGATTCAACGGATTTACATTGAAAACCGTAAAGTGCTGGCTGAAACGGACAGTCGAATCTATGCTCTCGACATTCGTCTCTACCAAGCAGTTGAAATCTTACCTGCTTCCTTTATCCAAATTTCCCAATCTGAAATTGTCAACATAGATGCTATCAGTCATCTTAAACTAACCTCTAACGGCTTGATTGAAATTTATCTTAAAAACGAAAGTTTTACCTACTCATCTCGCCGTTACCTCAAAGCTATTAAGGAGAAATTAGAACTATGAAAAAACAAGTATTTCACGATGCCACAACTGGTATCCTCATCGGCCTCATCCTATCTATTATCTTTTCGTTTATCCACTCACCAAGTAACTACGCACCTCTCAGCCCCAACTCTTTGATTGGTCAATTCATGACCCAACATCAGGTGCATGGATCACTCGTCCTGCTTTACTGTCTGCTTATCTGGGCAGCGATTGGAGTCCTCTTTAGTTTTGGCGGTCGTCTCTTTGCTCAAGACTGGAGTCTCCTTCGAGCTACTGTCACTCACTTCTTCCTTATGTTGCTAGGTTTTGTCCCTCTAGCAATCCTAGCCGGTTGGTTCCCGCTTCACTGGACTTTCATTCTTCAACTCATCCCAGAGTTTGCAATCGTCTACCTCATCATCTGGGTTATTCTCTACAAGAGAGAATCCAAAAAGGTTGCACACATCAATCAACTATTGGCTCATAAAAAATAATACCTAAAAACCCACTCACAAAACGGAGTGGGTTTTTGCTTATAATTTTTGCTTCAGCTCTAACAAGAGATTCATGGCTTGCATAGGTGTTATATTGTAAACATCTATATTTGCCAACTCTGTCAGGATTGGATTTTCTTCTTTTTCATCAAAAAGCGACATCTGCTCATTGACAGTATTTTGATTGGTAGGAATTGGACTTTCCTGACCCTGGCTTTCTAGTTGAGTTAAAATCGCATCCGCTCTTTTTAGCAAGTCTGCTGGCAAACCTGCAATCTTGGCAACGTGAATACCGTACGATTTGTCTGCTGGGCCTGGTTCAATCTTATGAAGGAAAGTGACCTGACCATTTTGCTCAAGCGTAGCCACGTGAACATTCACTAGATGTTCAAGACTAGCTTCCAGACTGGTTAATTCATGGTAGTGAGTCGCAAAAAGAGTCTTGGATCCAATATGCTCGTGGATGTACTCGATGATAGACTGGGCTAAAGCCATTCCATCATAAGTTGCGGTTCCACGACCAAGCTCATCAAAGAGAATCAATGAATCCTTTGTCGCATGACTAATAGCATTGTTAGCTTCCATCATCTCTACCATAAAGGTAGATTGACCTGAAACCAAGTCATCTGCCGCCCCGATACGGGTAAAAATTGCATCAAAGATTGGCAAATGAGCACTTTCTGCAGGGACATAAGAGCCCATCTGTGCCATAACTGCAGTTATAGCCAACTGGCGCATATAAGTTGACTTCCCGCTCATGTTCGGACCTGTAATTAGTTGAATGCTAGTATCTTCATCCATCTGGATACTATTGGGAATATAGGTCTGAGCTCCCATGACCTTTTCAACGACGGCATGACGACCATTCTGGATATCAATCCGCGACTCTTGCCCAAACTCTGGTCGAATCAGGTGTTGTTTTTCCGCAACTACTGCCAAGCCTTGCAAGACATCGACAGTTGCAATTCCTTGGGCCAAGGCTTGCAGGCGTTGGATATACTTGCCAACCTCCTCACGAATACGCATAAAGATTTCGTACTCTAGGTTTGCTGATTTCTCACGCGCCTCTAACATTTCTCCCTCGATACGCGCTAACTCCTCTGTCCCAAAACGCTCAGAGTTTTTCAGCGTGGCCTTACGGAAGAAGTGGGCTGGTACGTTACCGAGCTGCGAGTTGGTCACATGGAAATAGTAGCCGTCTTTTTTATTGTAATCAATCTTGAGCGTATGGATGCCAGAGTTTTCTCTTTCCTTAGCTTCAATCTCAGCAATCCAACTAGTCCCCTCTCTGAGAACACGACGGTATTTGTCCAAGGTCTCGTCAAAGCCAGTCCGAATAATGCCACCCTCTGTAATCACGTGAGGAGCTTCCGGAGCAATAGCTGCACTAATGAGATTTTCCAACTCAGGAATAGCATCTAGTTGTTCAATCAGATAAGCTAGAGCTGGTTGCTCCATTCCCTCTAAAATGGCGCGAATCCTTGGAACACTTCCCAAGGTAGTCGCTAGTTGCAAGAGGTCTTTAGGATTGCTTTTCCCAAAAGAAACACGACTAGCCAGACGTTCGATATCGTAAACTCCCTTGAGGCTTTCCGTTAGATCGCTACGCTCAAAGAAATAGTCCAGAAAGACTTGCACAACTTCCTGACGTTCTAAGATACGGTCCTTATCAATCAAAGGGCGTTGAATCCAAGAACGCAAGAGTCGCATACCCATAGCAGTCTTGGTTTCATCTAGTAGCCAGAAAAGACTGCCTTGTTTCTTACCTGAGCGAGCATTTTCAACCAAATCCAAACTGGCCTTGGTTGCATAATCCATCTGCATAAAATCTTTGATTTCATAGCGAATAACTGGTTTTAAGTGATTCAACTCTCTCATCTGCGTTCGATGAACATACTGAAGAAGTTTTCCACTGGCTGCTCCTTCAACAGTTGTCAATCTTGAATCCAACAGGTGAACGTCTTCATATATTTCCTGTTCGTAGGAAAGGACTAGATTCATTTGACGACTGAGAATCTGCTCCTCTACTTCAGGCAAGTCATAACCAATCACCACTTCTCTAGCCTTGAGGTTACGGATTTCACCACAGACTAGAGAAAAATCTGATAGCCCCGTTACATAAAAATCACCTGTTACTAGGTCCATGTAGGCTAAACCATATTGAGACCCATCACGATCAATAGCTACCAAAAAGTTGTTTTGACTATCTGGCTTGCTACTATCAACGACCGTACCTGGTGTAATAACCTGGACAACTTCACGCTTGACCACACCGACAGCTTGTTTAGGATCTTCCATCTGTTCAGCTATAGCAACCTTGTAGCCACGCTCCACTAGAACATCGATATATTGTTGGGCAGAGTGGTAAGGAACACCAGCCATGGGAATAGGATTTTCAGCATTTTTATTACGACTGGTCAATGAGATTTCTAGTATCTGGGCAGCATTGACTGCATCCTCATAAAATAACTCATAAAAATCACCCATACGAAAAAGCAAAAAAGCATCTGGATATTGCTTTTTGATATCCACATACTGTTGCATACCAGGTGATAATTTTTCAGTAGCCATTCATTCTCTCCTTGTAAAAACAGTCCTGAGAGAAGCTCTCAAGACCTTATCTATCTTCCATTAGCTCTAGTAGGCGTTCTTCCATAACTTTAGCTGCATGTTGATCTTTACAGATAACCAACAAGGTATTCGCTCCTGCAACCGTTCCTAAAATCCATTCATCTTTATTTGAATCTACTACATTAGCTAAGACAGATGCTTCTCCAAGTTTTGTATGGAGCACCAAGGTGAATTCAGCTCTTGCAACACCTTCTAAGTGATGTGACAGAAATTCGACCAAATCAATCTTCTCTGTCTCATTTGCTAATACATAATAGACAACATCGTTTTTCTTAACTTTAGTTAAGCCAAGCTCTCGCAAATCACGAGATAAGGTCGTCTGTGTCACAAAGACATTACAAGCTTCCAATCGATCCTGAATTTCTTTTTGAGTGCCTAATTTTTCTTCTGTAATCATTCGCTTAATAAGCTGATGACGTTCTCTTTTTCTCATATGTTCCTCTCGAGTGCATATTTATAACATTTTACATTTTTTTAGTAAGAACATTATATCAAAAAAACTGGATATTTCAAAAAAATTCTCTTCTTTCCAAAAAAATGTAGTAAATTGTGTTAAAATAGTAGAAAAGCCCTAAAGGAGCCTTAAATGAATACAAAAGAATTGATTGCTAGCGAGTTGGCTAGCGTCATTGATAGCCTGGATCAAGAGGCTATTTTAAATTTACTAGAAACACCTAAAAACTCAGATATGGGAGATGTCGCCTTCCCTGCCTTCTCATTGGCAAAGGTTGAACGTAAAGCTCCTCAAATGATTGCTACTGACATCGCTGAAAAGATCAATAGCCAAGCTTTTGAAAAGGTTGTAGCAACAGGTCCTTACGTAAACTTCTTCCTTGATAAGGTTGCCATTTCTGGTCAAGTTCTACAAAACGTTATCACTGAAAAAGAGCACTACGCTGACCAAGAGATTGGCAATCAAGAAAATGTTGTCATTGACATGTCTAGCCCTAATATTGCTAAACCATTTTCAATCGGTCACCTTCGTTCAACAGTTATTGGAGATAGCTTGTCACATATCTTCCAAAAAATCGGCTATAAAACTGTCAAGGTCAACCATTTGGGAGACTGGGGTAAACAGTTTGGGATGCTGATTGTTGCCTACAAGAAATGGGGTAACGAGGAAGCTGTCAAAGCCCATCCAATCGATGAACTCCTCAAGCTCTATGTCCGCATTAATGCTGAAGCTGAGAACGACCCAAGCTTGGATGAAGAAGCGCGCGAATGGTTTCGCAAGCTTGAAAATGGAGATGAGGAAGCTCTTGCTCTTTGGCAATGGTTCCGCGATGAAAGCTTAGTAGAATTTAACCGCCTATACGATGAATTACAAGTTGAATTCGACAGCTATAACGGGGAAGCCTTCTACAACGACAAGATGGATGCAGTTGTAGACATCCTTTCTGAAAAAGGACTTTTGGTCGAATCAGAAGGTGCCCAAGTTGTGAATCTTGAAAAATACGGAATTGAACACCCAGCTCTTATCAAGAAATCTGACGGCGCGACTCTCTACATCACACGTGACCTAGCTGCAGCTCTCTACCGTAAAAACGAATATCAATTTGCCAAATCAATCTATGTTGTTGGTCAAGAGCAATCTGCTCACTTCAAACAACTCAAGGCTGTCTTGCAAGAGATGGGGTATGATTGGAGCCAAGACATTGTCCATGTTCCGTTTGGATTAGTAACAAAGGAAGGGAAAAAACTTTCTACTCGTAAAGGAAATGTTATCTTGTTAGAGCCAACTGTCGCAGAAGCCATCAGCCGTGCTAAAGCGCAGATCGAAGCAAAAAATCCTGAACTTGAAAACAAAGACCAGGTTGCCCACGCTGTTGGAGTTGGGGCTATTAAATTCTATGACCTTAAAACTGACCGTACAAATGGCTACGACTTCGACCTCGAAGCCATGGTATCCTTTGAAGGGGAGACTGGCCCTTATGTTCAATATGCCTACGCTCGTATCCAATCAATCTTGCGTAAAGCTGATTTCAAACCTGAAGCAGATGCCAACTATAGCTTGAACGATGCTGAAAGCTGGGAAATCATTAAACTAATCCAAGACTTCCCACGTATTATTAAACGTGCAGCTGATAACTATGAGCCGTCTATCATCGCTAAATTTGCAATCAGCTTAGCTCAAGCCTTTAACAAATACTATGCCCACACTCGTATCTTAGATGAAAGCCCAGAACGTGACAGTCGCCTAGCTCTCAGCTATGCAACAGCAGTTGTCCTTAAAGAAGCCCTTCGTCTGTTGGGTGTAGAGGCGCCAGAGAAGATGTGATTCAGTACCAACAATTGGAACTAAAGGTTCCTAATTGTTGGACACTAGCCGCTTTTATGCGGACTAGCTAACTGCCTCACTAGTCATGGCCCCTAAATATAATCGATTTAGGGGCCACGACGTCGTAAATGAGGCGACTTGCCTAAACGCTTCACTAATTAATAACAAGTAGCTAGGCGCTTACAGTACTATCACTCGAAAAATAAAAAAATTTACTTTTATCTTACCACCTACTTCTTTATCACTTAGGGAGAATTTTTATGAGCCAGTATGCTTATATTCTAGTTGTTATCAGTCTTCTTTTTCTCTTTCTTGTCAACAAATATGAAAAAGAGAAACTTCAAAGACTGCTTCAGAACCAACTATTGAAAGACCAAGCTTTTCGTGCAACTATCGAAGAGAAAATCCAAACGATAGAAAATATCAATGATGTCATTGACTACATCAACAAAGGCTACCGTTTAGGGATTCCTATTTCAAAAGAAATCGTTGACGAAATTCGCAACTAACAAAAAGACTCGAGATGCATTTCTCGAGTCTTTTTATTTATTTCTGACAGCTAAGATTTCTACCAGGATAACAATCCCTAAGGATACCATGGTTCCAAATGGTGCTGCATCTTCATCAAAAATTTTCTCAGAGAACAGTAGCAGAGCAATCGCTAATAGTAGCAAAGCACTGCATAGCAGAATATCCTTGAAGCTTGGTTTGCGTTTTATATACTTTAAAAATGATTTCTGTAGTTTACTCATTTCGATTGTCCCCTTTGAAGTAAATCCTTTATCCATAGAATAAAACTCTTCCTCAGAAAATCTAGCCTCTTATAAAGCTTCTAATTCATACAAGTCTGCAATAATCCCAGCAACCTTCTTGATGTCTCCTAGCATTCCGCGCATTTCAAAGTCAGCTAGGACTGGAAAACCAAAGCGCTGGCTATATTGCTTGGCGGTCAAACAGTATTGGTTATTGAAATTGCGGTTACCCGATCCTACGACACCAAAACACTTGCTAGCATTATCACCATATGCGATAAAGTCACCTACTGGAGTGGTCAAGATTTCCACATCTCCATTATCAACGCCATTGCCACCTTCTAGGTAAGTCGGTAGAAAAGCCACATATGGGTTGGTCATCTCAAAGAAGTCTTCTCCTTCCTTGACCAAGTCTTTAATATGAATTTTTTCCACATCAATATTCGCATACTGCTCCAACAAATAAGCTTTCAAACGTGTCACAAAACTCTCCGTGTTCCCACTCAGACTGATATAAACTAAGGAAATTTTTTTCATCTTTTCCTCCCTCTTTCTCGAATCCAAAAAAATAACTACCAAGATTGTATCTTGATAGTTATCCTTTGTCAACTCTTAGGCGAGTTCTTCCTCTTGAGATTCTGTTAGTTCTTTTTGCTGACGCCATATTTTATAAAAGACGATTCCCAAAAAGATAACATTGATGACGATGAATATGATAGTGGTTACTTTTGACATGACTTCCATTCCTAAACGAAGGGTGTCATCTTTAATCAATTGCATAGCATCTTGTAGATTCATATTGTCATGGACTAGTCCAACAATGGCTAGCAAGGCATATCCAACATAAGTGTAGTTTGCCAACTGCAAGTTCTTACGAATTAAGAAAACAAAGGCTACTACAACTAAGATAGCAGATAGAATAATTAGTATCGTGTTAAAAATAGAGTGAGATGACTCAGACACTTGGTGGGCATAGTTAACAGCATCTTCTATTTGTTGAGCACTAAGTGTCCCAACATTTTCTTGGCTAGCACGAAGGGCGTCCTTACTAGGTACTGGAGTGAGTATTCCAACTACTGCCAAGAATGAACTAATCGCTGATAACACCAATAAAACCCATAGATAGATTGGTTTCTTTTTCATAAAAGTAACCTCCTCATATTTTTTAAACTTATTATAGCATATTTTAAAATGGATAACAAAAGTTAGAGGGTGACCTCAATCTGCTTGCGGTAGGCCTTTGGAGACTTTCCACATAGTTTTCGAAAGACCTTGTAGAAATACCCTACATTACTATAACCAACCGTATAGCAAATATCCTCAATACTATCGTTTGTAGACAGCAAGAGTTGCTGAGCTGCTTTAATCCGTTGCTTATTTAGGAGTTCTGCAAAAGTTGAATTGGTTTCCTTCTTGATTAACTGACCTAAGTAAACAGGGTTGATAAAGAGGTCCTTACTGATATCCTTGAGAGACAGCTCTTTTTTATAGTCTCTACCAATGACTTCGAGTACACTGACGACATTTTCATTCATGCGGTATTGACCAAAGAAGGACGTCAAGGTTTCTTTTGTATAAGCCACTAAGTCCTCAAAGTTAGTAATAGCATGAATTCTCTTGACAATATCTGTCATATCATCTGCTTTCAAATGTTCAAAGAGATGGAAGACATCCATAACAAACTGAGTAAAGAGTTGCTTGGTGATGGATACCCTAGGTGTGTTTTCTAGCACAATCTTCTCGAGTAGGTTTAACTCATCGATAATCTGCTGAAGATTTCCCTGGATAATCACCCGATAGATGGGTTCATAATATGAGAAGAGACTTTCAGACTGATCGAGGTTTACAGTTCCATAGAAAAGTGCTTTTTCTACATTAAATTTCCATTTCTCAAAGTTGGCCTGATAAGGTGCCCCAAAAGGCAGAACGAGTAAACCGTCGAATTTCTGGTCCGCAATCACAATTTGCCAGTCCTGACCTAAAACGTAGTAAGGAATAACAAAATCCCCTTGTTTTTCTTTTGAAAGACCAATCCACCAGTTTTCTTTTTGAGAAAGATGCGCATTAAATGCTTCTTCATCTAATTTTTGACTTAAAATTTCTGGTTCATGCACTTTCTCACGAAGTTGACCAAGGATTTTCTCAAGTAAATGCTCCAGTTCAACCTTATCAACTGGTTTGACAAGGTAGTCTACAACATTGAGGTTCATGGCTTTCTTGACATAATCAAATTCTTGATAGCCTGAGAGAAGGATATAATATGCATCTGGCAACAATTCCTTCATCTCCCCAATCATTTCAAGACCTGTCTTGTCAGGCATGTTGACATCAGAAATGACGACATCTACAGGATGCTCTCGAACATAGTCCAATGCCTCGTCGGCATGGTTGGCTGTTGCGACAACTTCCATATCCCATTTTTCAAAAGGAATCAAACGCTTAAGTCCTTCTGTAATCATGTACTCATCATCAACTAATAGTACTTTATACATGTTTATCCTTTCTCTTCGTCCTGAATGGTGATTCTATATTGAACACCCTTTTGTTCAGCAGATTCTACGCTAATGTTATAGCGGTCTCCAAAGTAGAGTACAAAGCGTTCGTGGATATTCACAATCCCAATCGACTGTCGCTGCCCCTTATAATCTGCTGTGTGTTCAAAGGTTCTTTGAGCCAGTTTAGCTTGGATTTCTGCTAGTTTTTCAGGAGACATCCCACGACCATTATCGGTTACCAAGATTTCGACATAGCCATCTTTTTTCAAAGCCTTGATACTGATAACATTATCTGTTCTTTTGTGATCAACTCCATGGGCAAAATAATTTTCCACCAAAGGTTGGAGGGTGAACTTTGGAATACGCATTTCTTCCAATTCAGGATCAATTTTAAATCCATAGGCAATGGATTTTGGATAGCGAACCATACAGAGATAACTGTACTTCCGACAAAACTCCACTTCTTGTTTAAGGGTCGTTTCTCGCTCGTCAGAGATATTATTGCGTAGGAGACTACTGAACTCATAGATGATATCAGCTAATTCATTTTGGTTCTCCATAACTGCATACATTCGCAAAAATTCCAGAGTATTATACATGAAATGCGGATTAATCTGAGCTTGTAGCGCTCGCATGTTGGCATCTTTTTGATTGAGTTCCAGTTGATAAATATCGTGAATGTTACTTTCCAGTCGATCCAACATGTCATTTGTCGACTCGGCAATTAGAAGCAACTCCTGGTCCTTTTTGTTTGTATCAATTCTCTTGGTCTGCTCTCCCTTAGTAATGGCTTGAATGGAATCCACCAAGTCCACAACCTGACTTTGATAGTCAGAAAAGGTCCTTCTTAAGGTCATATATAAAATGATGATAAAGAGGGCGCTCAAACCTAAAATAAGTGCCGAACTTGCTAAGGTCCCACTCCAAACATAATCCTTTGGTACAGCTACTCGAACTTGATAACCATGGGCTGTTGTTCCTACTAACCAAGATTCATTAGTCCCTTTTGCCCCTATATAGAACATATCTGTTTCATATGGTGCAATGACAGTTACTGCTACAGGAATTGTTCCCCTAGTATTGTCAATCGCCTTATAGAGGAATTCTGGTTCTACGGAAATATAAATGACCCCTAGAGCTTGGTCCGATATGGGATCAGACACTGGAACAGCGAAACTATTGGCGTCCGGTTTAAAGCTATCAGCTGGAATCTTCTGTCCACCTCGGTTTCCTCTTTTGGAAACAAATACATCTGTTGAATCCTGTAGAACAATCGACACACCCGTTACAAAATCGTTTCGCACGTATATATCATCAATATTTTCATAAATGGAAACAGAAATATAAGGCGACGCCTTGCGTTCTAACTGCCAATAAAAATAATCCGGCGTGCTGAGACTAAAATATTTGTAAATCCCTTCGATGCGGGCTTGATTCTCGACCAATTCCTGAGCTAGGCGGGTTGATTCTCGATAATAGTATTCAACCTCATCAACTGTTCGAGCGAGAACACGCTGGCCAACACGATTGGCTTCCCTTTCACGCATATCCCAGTCTGCATAAGAAATCAAGAGAGCAAAGCAGGAAATGATGATAATCATTACCAGACTATAAATTCTTAGGAGTGAGTGGAGGCGAAACTGTTTGGTCTTATTTGGTTGCCAATTTTTCATGAATACTTTCATAAACAGGCTCCAATAAATCACTAATAAAGAAATGCCACATCCCAATACCTACAAAAGCGATGAGGGCCGGCATATAGAAACCAATAATGGCTAACAAGACGCTACCAAATAGAACCTTGGCCACTGCTGATAAACTCATAAAAATTCCGATAAAGGCAAGCTTTAGGGTGTTTTTATAGGATAATTCAAAGTAAACCTGCAACTTTAAAGATACCGTATAGGCCAAAAATACCAAGGCTACTAAAAAGATATTTAGAAAGGTTGCTGCCAAGTGAATAATAGTCTGGTTTGGCAATTGAATCATCAGATACAAGCCATAAATCAAGATGAAGTCAATCCCTATAAAGGTGTAAAAACTGAGATTGCTTTTTACAAAATTGCTCTTAAATAAAGCCCATGCTTCCTTGAAACGATAAGCACGATAAGAATAACCGTGTTCTGCATATAAACTCATGAGAGTTGCACTAGCGGGTGCTATACCAAAGACCACTCCTCCTGCTAGTGTCAATAACCAAAAATAAGCCGTCGCAATCATCCCCAAAAAGAAACGATGAAAGACTAGCTCAATGAAATTTCCCACGGTTTGCCTCCTATACATTAATCTAGTTTTATTATAACATATTTCAAGCGCTCTCAAAAATAGGAGCAGTAAAAAATAAATACATTTATTGGTTTAATAATGATATTTGTACTAAAATAAAGATAGATAGAGATACCGATTAATGACCAAAGAGGGTTTCAGAAAAGTTCAACATCTTTGCAGATTAAATAATTACTATTCAAATCAATTATTGGCTTTATAAAATAACGAAAGGAGTACTAGCCATGACTATTTCTATTTTAAGAACTACTTTGTTTTGTGTTGTGCTTATATTGAGCCTTTTCTCTGATAAATTGTTCAAACAACATGTAAAAATCGTAAAAATAATTTGCACTATAATCTTATTAGTCATTTCATTATCATATCTGTTCTAAGTTATTTTAAGAATACAGGAATTTGTTCGTCCTGTATTCTTTTTTCTGCCAAAATGTACATTGATCAAATAAATAACAAGTTGATAAAATTGATATGTGATTTCAAAACAAGACAAAAACGCTCCAGGCAATAGGACTAGAGCGTTTTTCTTATGTATTAATTCGTATTGAATGCTTACTTCACTTCTGTAAACACAACGTGTTTGCGAAGTTTTGGTGAGTATTTCTTCAATTGAAGACGGTCTGGAGTGTTACGTTTGTTTTTAGAAGTAAGGTACAAGCGTTCACCAGATTCTTTGTGTTCAAGTGTAATATTTACGCGCATGGTATCTCCCTTCTATTATTCAGCTGATGCAGCTTTAGCAATCTTACGTCCTTTGTAGTATCCTTTAAGTGATACGCGGTGAGAACGTGAGTAATCTCCAGTAGTTTCGTCAAAGTTTACAGACGGAGCTGTTACTTTGTAGTGTGTACGACGTTTGTTTTTCTTCGCTTTTGAAGTGCGACGTGCAGGTACTGCCATTTTGTTTTCTCCTTTTAAGATATAATTCAGTTAGGTTTGATTTTCATCAACTTTAATAGTATATCAAAACTTTTTTGTAAAGTAAAGTTACTTGACAAAAAAAGATTAATTTTTTTATAGTTCATTATTGAATTGTCTGAAAATTCAAGAATTTTCTTCTGTTCATTGCTTTTAAAATGTGCTATAATGGAACAAACTGAAACGGGAGGGACTTGAATGACAGAATTAGATAAACGTCACCGCAGCAGTATCTATGACAGCATGGTTAAATCACCAAACCGTGCCATGATGCGAGCAACCGGGATGACAGATAAAGACTTTGAAACACCTATTGTAGGTGTCATTTCAACCTGGGCAGAAAACACTCCATGTAATATTCACTTGCACGACTTTGGTAAGCTTGCAAAAGAAGGTGTCAAATCTGCTGG
Organism: Streptococcus sp. CF8_St5-17; assembly: GCF_024295665.1. Taxonomy (NCBI): domain Bacteria; kingdom Bacillati; phylum Bacillota; class Bacilli; order Lactobacillales; family Streptococcaceae; genus Streptococcus; species Streptococcus sp. CF8_St5-17. Next base: position 127,751 of record NZ_JANCOU010000003.1, on the reverse strand, counting down.
TGCTTGGCCTGTTCAATTTGGAACCATTACGGTAGCAGACGGGATTGCCATGGGAACGCCTGGTATGCGCTTCTCCCTAACGTCACGTGATATCATCGCGGATTCTATCGAAGCTGCCATGGGTGGTCACAACGTAGATGCCTTTGTGGCTATCGGTGGCTGTGATAAGAACATGCCTGGTTCTATGATTGCCATTGCCAATATGAATATCCCAGCCATTTTCGCCTACGGTGGTACTATCGCCCCTGGAAAACTGGATGGTAAAGACATCGACTTGGTTTCTGTATTTGAAGGTATCGGTAAGTGGAACCATGGTGACATGACGGCTGAAGACGTCAAACGTCTCGAATGTAATGCCTGCCCTGGCCCTGGTGGTTGCGGTGGTATGTATACTGCTAACACCATGGCTACTGCTATCGAAGTTTTGGGCATGAGCTTGCCAGGTTCTTCTTCTCACCCAGCTGAATCTGCTGATAAGAAAGAAGACATCGAAGCTGCTGGACGCGCTGTCGTCAAAATGCTTGAACTCGGTATCAAACCGTCTGATATATTGACTCGTGAAGCCTTTGAAGATGCCATTACAGTTACTATGGCTCTCGGTGGTTCTACAAATGCTACTCTTCACTTGCTCGCCATTGCCCATGCGGCTAATGTTGACTTGTCACTTGAGGACTTCAATACCATCCAAGAGCGTGTGCCTCACTTAGCCGACCTGAAACCTTCTGGTCAGTATGTCTTCCAAGACCTCTACGAAGTCGGTGGTGTGCCTGCGGTTATGAAGTACTTGTTGGCAAATGGATTCCTTCACGGAGACCGTATCACATGTACTGGTAAGACGGTCGCTGAAAACTTGGCTGATTTTGCAGACTTGACACCAGGTCAAAAAGTCATCATGCCACTTGAAAATCCTAAACGTGCAGACGGTCCGCTTATCATCCTGAACGGTAATCTTGCTCCTGATGGTGCAGTTGCCAAGGTATCTGGTGTGAAAGTTCGTCGTCACGTTGGTCCAGCCAAGGTCTTTGACTCTGAAGAAGATGCTATCCAAGCTGTCTTGTCAGATGAAATCGTTGATGGCGATGTTGTCGTTGTTCGTTTCGTTGGACCTAAGGGTGGTCCTGGTATGCCTGAGATGCTATCACTTTCTTCTATGATCGTTGGTAAAGGTCAAGGAGACAAGGTTGCCCTCTTGACAGACGGACGCTTCTCTGGTGGAACTTATGGTCTAGTTGTCGGACATATCGCACCTGAAGCTCAGGACGGTGGACCAATTGCCTACCTCCGCACAGGTGATATCGTCACAGTTGACCAAGATACTAAAGAAATTTCCATGGCTGTATCTGATGAAGAACTTGAAAAACGTAAGGCAGAAACAACCTTACCACCACTCTATAGTCGTGGTGTCCTTGGTAAGTACGCCCACACCGTATCTTCTGCATCACGTGGTGCTGTTACAGACTTCTGGAATATGGAACAATCTGGTAAAAAATAAGCAAATTAAAAGCAAGTCACTGTAGACTTGCTTTTTTTGTGTTTTTCAAAATAGGAACAACTATCGTGGAGGAAGTCCTAGAGCTATACGCCCATAACGACTAATACGTGTGATCTTCCAGGCAGGAGACCAGGTCACCTCAACCTTGACATCCTCAATCCCATCAATTTGTTTTAAACCTGCCACAATCTCAATCGGCAGACTTTCTGCACAGTCACAAGCAGTATCGGTGAAGGTCATGACAATCGTACAAAGTCCAGCCTCATCTAAATGAATCTCATAAATCAATCCAAGATTGTATACATCTAGTTCTACATCTGTATCATATACTTTTTCGAGTACTTCAATGATTTGGTCTTCCAAGGTTAGAGCGCGGTCATTAATCTTGATGTCTTCTCTCATTGCATTCCCTCCATTTTTTGACTGCTCCTATTTTCTCATAATTCTGACAATTTGGCAAGTTTTTCTCAATCCTGTTTAAAGCAAAAAAGTAGAGATTCTATCTCTACTTTTTATTGATTATTTTGATTTGACAGGTTTGTCTGCCAGAGCTTTAACGGCATTATTAATAGTTTCTGCATAAAGTTTAGCGCCTTCATCCTGCTTAGTGGTATCACTACCGAAGTGAACTCGGTCTGTCCCTTTCCAAATATCTGGATGATCTTTGGCGACTTGATTCCAATCTGCAAGTGCAATATATGGATACTTTTGTGCCAATTCACGCGCATAGCTTGCATACTGTTCTACGTAAGGTTGCGTTTCCTGCGTTGTATCACCCTCGTATGGAGTTACAAGGACAAGCTGATGTCCCTTAGGTAGATTTGTTATCAGTAGATCCAAATCAGCCTTATAATCTTCAGGATTATTAACACCAGTCGCGATGACTACAATTTTAGGCAAGGCTTTATTCTGACTGTAATTCAGCATCAATGCATTTGCTTGTTTGGTATTTCGACTGACTTGACCATCAATCTGAGCATCTGGTAAGATTTCTTTCAGTCCATCTGAAGCACGCAAGGTGACAGAATCTCCGATAATGGATACACCGTCAGATATATTGTAGCGACTTACTTCTGCTTGATCGGCCATAGTTTTTGTTCGAGTAATATTAGTTTGGGCTTGATTGAGACCAGTAACCATCAAATCCGTTTCAAAAGCACCTACTTGTGGAGCTATCAGTATCACGACCAAGGTAATCAAACTAAGAACTCCAACACTACCAGCAAAGATTGGCTTGATGTGAGGAATTTCTTCTGCCATTCGCAAGAGTTTGCTGGACTTCCCTGCAATCAAAGGTTCAATCACATAGAAAGAAAGGGTTGCGAAAAGATAAGAGAAGATAATCGTTAGAATCACTGCTAGTATATTTCCCACCAATTGAGAGAAAATAATATAAAACGGCCAGTGGAAAAGATAGACGGCATAGCTAGTGTCTGCTAAAAAACCGATAATCTTTGGTTCTTCGATTGTCGGAGTTTTCTCATGCAAAAGTCGTGCTGCAACAATCATCAGAAGGGCAGCTAAACTTGCTAACAAGAAGCCAAGTAAATAGGCAAAGAGATAAGTGAATTTCACAAAGAAGGTCAATAAGAGCAAGACTCCGAGCCCAGCTCCAAAGACTAGCAAAGTCTGCTTCAAATCCAAGCTTCTATTCAAACGTTTAAGAAGTGGCGTTGCATGACGAACCCCAATTACGGTAGCAAGCACACTACCTAAGAAGAACGGAAATACATGAGTCAAAGTTGAGAAGTAGAGTGTTGAGTAGGAACTAACGATAAAGCTACCAATAAACATAGAAAGGAAGCTAATCATAAAGGTCACTGAGGAAAGTAGGAAAATCATTCCTCGTAGTTGTCCACTTGTTTTTGCTCGTTTGGACAAGAACCAGACTGCTAAGCCCCACAAGATATAGTAATGAACTTCAACAGCTAAGCTCCAGTTGTGAACAAAGAGGTGAGGGATAAACTGAGATTCATAACTTCCTCCTGTCAACATTTCATAGAAGTTAGTCATAAATCCAAGAACGCCGGCAATTTGACCGCCGATTCCTGCCACATAATCCTGACGAACCAAGAACGTGAAAGGCATAACAACGAGGACCATCAAAACAACCGGCGGAAAAATTCGATAGAAGCGTCGTCTAAAAAATCCTAGGACATCAATCTTACCTTTTTGTCCAAATTCTTCTAATAATAGTGAAGTAATTAAAAAACCTGAAAATGTGAAGAAGACGTCAACCCCAAAGAAACCTCCTGGGAAAAGCGTCTGAAAGAAATGGTACAAGAGTACCAAAAGCAAACCTGTAATCCTAATTAAGGAAAACCATTTAATACGCATACGAGTTTATTCTCCATTCATTAGATTGGCAAAAAAGCTATCTAATTTTCAATCCATAATACCTTTATTCTATCAAAAAAAACAGAAAAATCCTAAGATAAAACTTAGGATTTTTAGCTGACATTAAGTTAAATTTAGAAATTACGTCCAGACTTGTTATAGCCATATTTTTCAACAAAATGCTCACGGAATTCCAAAAGATTATCATCCATGATAGCCTGACGAACCTGCTTCATGAGGTTGAGCAAGAAGTAAAGGTTATGGTAACTTGTCAAGCGGATACCAAAGGTTTCATCAGCCTTGAGCAAGTGACGAAGATAGGCACGGGTGTAGTTCTTACATGTGTAGCAATCACACTCTGGATCAAGTGGTGTGAAGTCCTCAGCAAACTGGGCATTCTTGACAACCAAACGTCCTTGGCTAGTCATACAAGTACCATTACGAGCGATACGCGTCGGTAAGACACAGTCAAACATATCAACACCACGAATAACACCATCAATCAAGCTATCTGGCGCTCCTACTCCCATCAAGTAACGAGGTTTATTTTCAGGAAGCAGTTGGGTCGTAAAGTCCAAAACTGCATTCATCTCTTCGTGGGTTTCTCCAACTGCTAGTCCTCCGATAGAGTAGCCTGGGAAGTCCATACTTACAAGATCATGAGCTGATTGACGGCGAAGGTCTTCAAATCCTGCCCCCTGTACAATCCCAAATAAACCTTGGTCATGTGGACGACGATGAGCTTTCAAGCCACGTTCAGCCCAACGACTGGTACGTTCGATTGATTTTTTTACATAATCATAGGGTTGATAAAATTGAGGGCACTCATCAAAGGACATCATGATGTCTGAACCTAAATTATTTTGGATAGAGATGGCCTTTTCTGGTGACAAGAACATCTTAGAACCATTGAGGTGATTCTTAAACGTTACCCCTTCTTCTGTGATATTACGGCTATCTGCTAGAGAGTACACTTGGAAGCCACCACTATCTGTCAAGATTGGTTGGTCCCAGTTCATGAACTTATGCAGCCCCCCAGCACGGGCAATGAGTTCGTCACCTGGTCGAAGCCACAAGTGATAAGTGTTGGACAGGATTATTCCCGACCCCATCTCTTTCAATTCTTCAGGAGACTGAGTCTTAACTGTTGCTTGAGTCCCTACTGGCATAAACATGGGTGTCGGGAAGGTACCATGTGGTGTGATAATCTCACCCAAACGAGCTCCTGTATGTTTTTCTTTCTTAATCAATCGATATTTGATTGGCGAATCTGACATTTTTTACCTCCGAAGCTGGGAAAGACAGTCCCAGTTCTTACTTTGTGCCCAAGGGCATACTGTATGATTCTATCAAAAAAAACAGGAACTGTCACGAACTATGGTATAATGAAAGAATGAAGTACCCAAAAATTAATTTAAAAGAAGTTCGCCAGCAGGCTAGACAATTTCAAGCTGAACACCCACGTCTGCTGCTTGTCTTTTTATTGCCAAGTATTCTCTTGATTCTATCGAGCTTCATCAGACCTTTATCCCTTCTCGACGAGGGCATTCTTGAACAGTCCTTCTTGAGTTTTCTAGGGATCACAATCCAATCTGCTCTCTTTCCGATTGCCGTTGGATTTACAAGCTCCATTATCCTAGCTGGTGCTCTCTTTACTACCATTAATCTTTACAGAATTTCTGAGATAGAGCTTTCCTTTAAAGATAGCCTGTCCTTGCTTGACAACCGCTTCTTTACCCAGACATTTCTAACTCTATTGCTCAAGCGTTTCTATCTCTTTTTATGGAGCATCCCTAATCTTTTTGGAGTCTACTTGCTCTTTTATAGCAGCGCCATGGCTCGTAAATTTGTGGAACTTCATCCCGAATTTCCATCTGTCGACGTGACAAATCCAGATATCGAACACTTCCTACTTACTTTCGCGCTCTACTTCTTTGGTAGTGTCCTTGTAATGATTTTAGGAACCATTCTCTATCTGCCACAATATTATGCCTATTCCCAAGTTGAACTGCTCTTATGTGACACCCTTGCAATCGGGATTGCCAAACCGAGCCGCGTGCTACATACCAGCCGCTTTCTCATGAAAGGCTATAAATTCCAACGCTTTGTCCTTGATTTACAGCTACTTCCTTGGTATATCCTTATCTGGATTAGCTTTGGAATCGCAAGTATCTCTATCTTCCCTTATATCTATAGTAGCCAAATCTTCTTCTATCAAAGGCTACTGGAAATCAAACGCAGAAAAGTTTAACAGCAGTTATTAAAAACCAGCACCTTCATAGAAAGTGCTGGTTGTTTTTATTTTAATAAGAGGATACTCAAAAGAGTTATGATCGCTGGACCACCTTGCTTTAGAATGATTTTTTTATCTGCTGTTAAAGCACCATAAGTCGCTGCTCCTATGACAAATAAAACAAAGATTGTTACGATTTCTAAGCTATGCGAGAAATAAATCCCATAGATAAGAAACACCCCAATCAAAGCATTATAAATACCTTGATTTTTAAACAGTGAGGTGACAGATGGTCGAGTCAACTCTTCCTTTTCCATATTAAAGACTCGGCTGGTTGCATCTGATTGGGTTGCGATACTCTCCAAATAAAAAATATAAAAATGTTCCAAGGCAACAAGTGTTGCTAAAATAGTAGTAATGAGTGACATCGTTTTCTCCTTAAAATTCTATTTTTTCTAGACCTGATACTAGTTTTGTCAGTAAGGTTGTCAGTTCTTTCTGCTCACCAGGCGATAAGATGCTCTCCATCTGTTCCTTCACATTCAAATGATATTTAGGAGGATTGACCAAGAGTTGATTCTTGGCTTCTTGGGTTAATTCAACTAGGACTTCTCGCTGATTGATTGGATTACGCTTACGACTGACATAACCCTCTGACTCTAAAACCTTAAAATGACGGGTCAAAGCTGCCTGGTCAATCTGTAACTTCTCCTGAACGGCAGTTTGGTTACACGGTGACTTTTGCAATAAAAACTGCAGAATTTGATAGCGGGTCAAACTAATTCCCAATTGTTTCTCAAAAAGTTGAGTAATCGTCTGATCTACCAAATGGAGCTGGTACAGTAATTCATGCATTTTTAGTATTTTCTCCTTTTGTCAATATTTGATTTATCAATAATTGACTTATCAAGTATACTACAAATAAATTGACGATGCAAATCTTTTGCTCACTCCGAAAAAAGCCTCTTGGTTTCAATCCCAAAAGGCTATTTTTTTATATTCCTAGATAAAATCCAGCACTAACCTACCAAATCTGCTCGAAGGATTTCTCCCTCTTTATCGATGACAACTTCGATAGCATGGCCTGCAAAAATTTCCTCGCTATCATCATAGTAGAGAGTCAATTCCCCATCTTCGTTGATCGATAGTTCACTCAAGGAAAGTGAGTTGGTAAAATACTCTTCTGTTAACTCCACATCATTTTCATCTGAATCAATCCAGTCTTGAGCTGTTTCCCACAGTTCTTTGACGATATAGTCTTTAATCTTAGCATCTTGAACTTGGAAAGATCCCATAAATTTCTTTAAATCATCGAAAGAACTTGGAGGAAGGCTTTCATCTGCACCCGCATCAAACATAGCATGAATCTTACCGCCTTCATAGGTGATGAAGCCTTCAAACCAAGAATAGGCTCTATTTAGGGTGAACTCCCCAATAGCGTCTCGAATGATAACAGGTTTCTGGTAGGTTTCGATCAAGGTCTCTAACCTAGCATCCGTAGATTGGTCATCTAGGTATTCCAGCAAGTGGTAGCAATTGTTCGCCACTTCTGACATATAAGGCTCTAACTCCATGAAGGGACGTTTTTGACACTTAATGCGGTGAATTTTGTAGGGTTCAAAACTAAAGCCCCAATGCTTTTCTTTAAATTCTTCCGGAGTCAGGAGCCATTCCAAACGTCCTTCAAGTTCAGAAAAGTCCTGAGTTTCGACATTGACACTAGCTTTAAAATGAACGGACGGCATTAGACACCCATCTTTTAAAGAAGCAGCCCCATTTACATTTTGGAGGGTAAAAATCAAGAGTTCGACAATTTCACCACAAAATTCCTTTTCAAAATCATCTCTTGTTTTCTCAAATGGGGGTTTTAATCGGTTTGTCATTCTTATCATCCTTTCGCTCTATGCTTAAAATCGTTAGTGTAGCTTTGTATCCGCTTACATTATATCGTGTTTTAAATTTTATTTCACTTATAAAGTGTGTCATAACAAAAAAAGAAGCGGAAACTCAAGTTCCCAACTTCTCATTATTCTTAGTTCATCGATACGTGTACGTGGTCATAGTGGTTTTCTGTAACGCTTCCACGATCTGGCATTGGATTCCAAGTGTAGGCTGGTCCGTATTTGCTATCAAATGGTGCGTAGAAACGTTGTTTCCAGATGATGTAACTGATGCCACGGCTAGCCATATTTTGGATAGCATAATCTGCAATTTGGTCACCTAGGGCTGAACTTACTGGAACCATAAAGTCAATAGCAAGACCTTTTCCGTGATCCCCACTATCTCCTGGGCGGTAACCACTAAATGATGTGATACCGAACAAGTTAGCTACTTCTTCTTTAAAGGCAGCCGTTTGTGGTTGTAGACCTGCATTTTCTGATTTTGAAGCTGCAATACTTGCATAATCAGGAGCGGCTGGCGCTGTATAAGTTGCTGATGCACCTTGACTTGGTTCAGCTTGATAAGTTGCTGGAGCTGACTGAGCTTCTGTTACTTCTTCAGTAGTAGCTTCTGTTGTAGTTGTCTCCTCAACTGTAGTCGTTGTTTCTTCAACAGTTGTAGTTGGTTCAGCAACTGTAGTTGTTGGTTCAGCGATCGTAGTTGTTTCCTCAACAGTAGTTGCTGTTTCTTCGACGGCAGATGTTTCTGCTGCAGCCTCTGTAGTAGTATCTACTACTGTTTCTTCTGCTGGTGTTGCAGTTTCTGTTGTTGCATCCTCACTAGCTTGTGAATCTGTTGTTTCTGCTACAACCTCTGTTTCTTCAACTGGTTGAGTCAAATCTTCAACTTTTACAGTTTGATCATCAACAGTGACTTGGTTGTTTGTCAAATCTGCTGTCGCAGTTGTTCCTTCACCACCGTTTTCTTGAGGTGTGTATACTTCAACTTCTGTTACTTCTTCATCTTCGTTAACAGTTGTAGTAAGAACTGTCTCAGGGAAAATCAAATCAATATTGCTGATCTTGTTCAAGTTAGCAAGGACATTTAAGTCTACTCCCAAAGCTTCTGCAATTGTACTTAGGGTATCTCCGTACTTAATTGTATAACTTGTTTTATTTTCGCTTTTAGCAACATCGTTTTGAATTTGCTCTACTGTACGTGGCGACCATGCAATTTCCTCTGCTTGAGCTGCCAAAGAAGGGGCAAGTGATAAAGCTACTGTTGATGCTAAAATAATTCTTATCTTCATACTATTCAAACTCCTTTTCAAATGTAGTACCTGTCTATCATAACACAAAGAAAAAATTAAAAAAGCCCTTTTGGGGCTATTTAACAGAACTGTACATTCGTTGTAACAAATCAAATTACTTGAAATAGTTTGTTAGTTTCTTGTCATCAAGCTGACACATTCTTCCTAAAAAACTCTAGAAAGAAAGCGAGCTAATATCTTCTAAATGCTCTATCTGTTGATTACAAGCTGCGGGAGAGGCAAGGAAATTGATACTCTGGATGCCACTGTTTTGAGCAAAATCGATATCCAAAGTTCTATCTCCTATATAATAGGTCTGTTCTGGATCCAAGTGGTATTTATCGATGAGGTAGGTAGCTGCTTCTGGACTTGGTTTACGAGCAAAACCGCTCTGGCTTGTCAAAATTTCTGTAAAATAAGAATCCAATCCTAGATCACGTAAAATGGTAAAGGCATTGTCTCCTTTATGAGTATAGACAAATTGCTGAATTCCTTGCTGATCTGCCCAAGCTAGAACCTCACGTGCACCTGGCATCAAGACGACTTGGGCATTTTTTTCAGCCAAGCTCTGAGCACGAACTTGATTGAGGAGCCCTACATCTAGTCCTCGCTCTTTTGCCACTTGCTCCAATAAATCCTGGACAGAATATTTCAAGATAAAAGCTCGAACTTCTTTCTTGTTATAAGGAAGAGAAAACTGACGATAGGTTTCCTCAATTCCTGCTAAAATGGCTTCATAAGAATCCAGTAAGGTTCCATCCAAATCCCAAATAAAAGCTGTTTCTTGCATTTCTTATCCTTTCGATGTCATATAAACTTGATAACGATAGCGTAGGAACATCCAACGGAAACCATTATCCAAAAGCGTCCCTGCCCAGATACCAGGCAAGCCCCAACCAAGAACAATTCCCATCAGGTAGCCTGTTCCGATACGGATACACCACATCCCGATACTTGTTGCATAAAAGGGGAGGCGAGCATTTCCCAAACCCTGCCAGATAGCTGTATAAATGACTGTCCCCGTCGTCATTGGAGTCCCTAGTAGAGAGAACAGCGTCACCAAAACACTGGCTTCAATAGCCACAGGATCACTGGTGTAGAGGTAACTTAGTGGGGTTCCGAGAGCATAGATACTAAGCGTCAAGGGCAACATGAGAAAGAGGGATAGCCAAAAAGTTTGCCTACTGAGCTTGTCCACCCTTGCCCAATCATTCTCCCCTACTGCTCGTGCCACCTGCATTACTGTTGCCGTCGCGACACCAAAAGCAGGCATGTAGTTAAATTGAGTCAAGACTTCACCAATCGCGTTTCCCGCAACTGCCTCTGTCCCAAAGGAAACAACCAAGGCAATAATGACAACATCTCCAGCTCGCATCATGAGACGCTCTCCCGCTGCAGGTAAAGCCAAGTTTAGCAAGTCTTTATCCAGTCCAAACCTTGGCCTCGTATATGGAAGTTTTAATTGTGACCACAAAATCACAACCCCGACCAAACGAGATAGAATGGTTCCCCAAGCTACACCAGCAATGCCCATATCAAGGATAAAAATAGCCATACTTGAAAAGACAATATTCAAGGCATTGGACAAGAGACTCACATAGAGGGGGAGACGAGGATTATGGGTAGCACGAATCAAGGCACCCAGACTAGTCATCAAGCCCAAGAGGACAATTGTCCCACCAACTAAAGCTAGGTATAGTCCACCACTCTCAGCTACAGCCGTTTCTGTCCCCAAAAGACCTATCATCTCTTGTCCTGCAAAGATGGACAAGGCTCCTAAAAATAAACTCAAGAGTAGGATGATTTTGAGTGCTTCTGTCACATGGTAGGCCAGTCTAGACTGGTCCTTCTGCCCCAAACTTTTTGAAATGACGCTTGAAATCGCAGCTCCTAGAGCAATAAAAATTGCCTGGTAAATGGTGATAATATTGCTCGCTACAGATACACCCGAAATGGCTATCAAACCTAGATGGGCCACCAGATAACTATCCACCATTCCCATGAGCATCTGCAAGAAATTTTCACCCATGGCTGGCAGGGCTATGTTGAGAATATCTTTATATTTCTTAAACAATCCTTCCTCCTGATGAAAAGAAACTCAGTTAGTTTCCCAACCGAGTTTACTTCCTCTGTTTTAAAGTCCTAGATAAGATTCTACTGCAGTCTGCATCTCTGCTGCTGCAACAGTTGTCTTGTGACGAACTGGAGCTGTTTCAAGGCCATCAACTGCTGGTGGCACTGCTACTCCTGAAATTTCATGTAATTGAGCCAAGGCTTCAAAGTCGCTAAGACCTGATTGTCCAGTTACAGCTTCCACCGCAACCACTGGGAATTTGTAAGGACTAGCTGTTGATGCAATCACTGTCTTGGTCGCATCACCAGTCGCTGCTTGGTATTTTTTATAAACTGCTGAAGCAACCGCTGTATGAGGATCCTCAATGTAAGAATCAGCCTCATAGACACGCTTAATTTCTGCTGCGGTCTCTGCTTCTGTTGCATACTCTGCCGCAAAGAGGTCCAAAATCTCTGTATCAAAGTCTGTCAATTCATACTGACCTTGAGTGTTCAAGGCATTCATGAGTTCCGCTGTCTTTTCAGCATCATTTCCCAAAAGATGGAAAATCAAGCGCTCCAAGTTTGAAGACACCAAGATATCCATAGATGGGCTAGTGGTCACTTTAAATTCACGCTTCTTGTCATAAACACGAGTTTTAAAGAAATCTGTCAAGACATTGTTGTCATTTGAAGCACAGATTAGCTTGCCGACTGGTAGGCCGATTTGTTTGGCGTAAAAGGCAGCCAAGATATTTCCAAAGTTTCCTGTCGGTACGGTAAAGTTAACCTTGTCACCAGCCACAATCTCGCCAGTTTTAACAAGCTGAGCGTAGGCATAAACATAGTAGACAATTTGTGGTACCAAACGGCCAATATTCATAGAGTTGGCTGATGAAAATTGGAGCTTGTTTGCTGCCAATTTCTCGCGAAGGGCCACATCGTTGAACATATGCTTCACATTTGTCTGAGCATCATCAAAGTTTCCATCAATGGCGATAACATGAGTGTTGTCCCCAGTTTGAGTGGTCATTTGCAACTCTTGCACCTTGCTGACACCGTCTTTTGGATAAAAGACGATGATTTCAGTGCCTGGAACATCTGCAAATCCAGCCATGGCAGCCTTCCCAGTGTCCCCAGATGTTGCTGTCAAGATGACAATCTTGTTTTCCAAGCCATGTTTCTTAGCAGCTGTCGTCATAAAGTATGGCAAGATGGACAAGGCCATATCTTTAAAGGCAATAGTTGAACCGTGGAAAAGTTCCAAGTTGTATTGGCCATCGAGTTTAACAAGAGGAGCGATAGCTGGAGTGTCAAACTTGCTGTCATAGGCATTGTTGATACAGTAGTCCAACTCCTCTGCTGTAAAGTCATCCAAGAAGGCTGACAAGACAAGCTTGGCCACTTCTTGGTAAGAAGCATCTTTCAATGTATCAAAATCCAAATCTACCTTTGGATAGCTAACTGGAGTAAATAAACCTCCATCTGTTGCCAAACCTTGCAAAATTGCTTGACTGGCTGTTACGGTATTTTTCGCATCACGCGTTGATTGATAAACTAATGTCATAAATCTCTATCCTTTATCTATAGTCTCATCCATTATAACATGATTTTTCAGAAAATTCTCCCTTTATAAGAAAATTATAGAGTCATTTCTTCTTTTAAAGGCTCTAAGTAGGTCATTTCACTTTGACCTCTCATCTCAAGACCTTGCTCTGCTATCGCTAGCAAGTCTTTGGAAAAACGTACAATCCCAGCTTTTTCCTCGTCTGTGAGCTGCTTCTTAGAAAATTGTCGTCTCAAAGACTTGTAATCACGACCAAAACTTTCAAAGAAAGGAGCTGTTTCTAGGTAAGCTTCAAGCTTGTCTAAATTCACCAAAAGTCCCAAGTGAAAGGCTGCCGAAGCAAAAGTGCGGTCTAGGGGTTGTGTACAAACACTCCGAAATTCGACTGTTCCTCGAGTTGTTAAGTCTTGGAATTGATAACTACGGTGCGTTTGAAAATCCTTTTCTTGAGGGACAAGCAGAGTCTCTTTCCCATTTAAAGTATAAGCATGAATCTCATCAGTAGCTAGGTAATCTCTAGCACGAATCGGAGAAAAATAGTAGGTTTCTCCATCTCGTTCTGCTGTGAAAATCGCAGAGTGGTCTAGATAATCAAAGAAATCATCCTCATCTTTGAAGAGTTTTGAATTGACACCAACGTTCTCTGGATAAATCCCATGCATAGAGTCTTCCCAAAAAATATCTCGTGAAATCTGAGTATCCCAGTCTGCTCCCGAAAACTCAGAATTGGCAAATAAGTAAGCTTTTGCTGCTTCAATCTGAGTGAAAGCATTAATGACACGTAGGTAGTTAGCAGTCGATACATCCAACTGAACTTGACTCCCACAGATAAAGGCTCCATATTGTGGGAAGTCATGCAAATTAACTATCTCTTGGCGACTTCCCATATGTAGGTAATCCATCAGCATCTGGTAGCGTGGATAAGCCACCGGTCGATTGTCATTCTGATCCCAGTTTGGATGAATCCCCCAACCCTGAATAGCATGATCCTTTTCGCCTAGCCTTTCCTGAATGACCTTCATATAAGCTTGAAATCGTCCTTCGACCTCTTGGATTTTCTGGGCTCTACCAAAGGCAAACTCCAAGGTCGTGTAGGAAACCTCAAATAGAATCCGATCCTGACTCATTGGTTCTACAAGTTGAATCGGATTTCCGTCCTGGTCCTCTTTTTCAACTTCCAGGCTGAGAGCATCCACTAAAAATCGCATCAAGTCCTTGGTGACTTCAATATCTGTGGATTTCCCTTTCGTGTGTACGATAGGAAACTCCAACTCAATACCAATGTAGAGTTCTGGATTTTCTTTGATATTTTTTAAATAACGTTTTTTCAATAACTGAACAGAAGGGGACATATATACCTCTCACTCTAAATTCTCTTACTAGAAACATCAATTGCTTTCTATATTATACCAAAAAACTCTATGAGAACTTGACCGAAAAACGACTTTCAACAAATTGTTAATTACTTTGAAGTTTTATACTAATTTTCCCATGCAAGATTTTATGAAATCTCGAAAAGTATCGATATATCAATATCTTCAAAAACAAACTTCCCCCTTACATTCTTAGGATTTATTATAAGTAGTTGATTTTTTGCTGAAAACGGTTTATACTTAAAGAGTCTTAAAGTTTTCTTAAACTACAAGTCAAACATTTTATAAGGAGGAATGACAATAATGAGTATCGGAATCATTATTGCGAGCCACGGTGAATTTGCCGCGGGTATTCATCAGTCAGGATCTATGATCTTTGGTGAACAAGAAAAGGTTCAAGTTGTAACCTTTATGCCAAACGAAGGTCCAGATGATTTATACGCCAAATTCAACAATGCTGTGGCTGCATTTGACGCAGAAGATGAGGTTCTAGTCTTGGCTGACCTTTGGAGTGGTTCTCCATTTAACCAAGCTAGTCGCGTAATGGGAGAAAATCCTGAGCGTAAATTTGCCATCATCACTGGACTTAACTTGCCGATGTTGATCCAAGCCTACACAGAGCGTCTTATGGACGCGAATGCTGGAGTGGATAAAGTCGCTGCGAACATCATTAAAGAAGCTAAAGATGGCATCAAGGCTCTTCCAGAAGAGCTAAACCCAGCTGAGGAAGTTGCAACTGCTGCAGCTGCTCCTGTAGCCCAAGCTGCTATCCCAGAAGGAACAGTTATCGGAGACGGTAAATTGAAAATCAATCTTGCTCGTCTTGACACACGTCTTCTTCACGGACAAGTTGCAACTGCTTGGACACCAGATTCAAAAGCAGACCGTATCATCGTTGCTTCAGATAACGTTGCAAACGACGAATTGCGTAAAGAGTTGATCAAACAAGCTGCTCCTAACGGAGTGAAAGCTAACGTTGTTCCAATCAAAAAATTGATTGAGGTTGCAAAAGATCCTCGTTTTGGTAACACACACGCCCTTATCTTGTTTGAAACACCTCAAGACGCCCTTCGTGCTATCGAAGGCGGTGTGCCAATTAAGACTCTTAACGTTGGATCAATGGCTCACTCAACTGGTAAAACAATGATCAACAACGTATTGTCAATGGACAAAGACGACGTTGCTACATTTGAAAAAATGCGTGATCTTGGTGTTGAATTTGACGTACGTAAAGTACCAAACGACACTAAAAAAGATTTGTTTGACTTGATTAGCAAAGCTAACGTTCAATAATTAACATTAAATAGAAAAGGAATAAAACCATGTCAGATATTTCAATCATTTCTGCTATCTTGGTTGTAGTTGTTGCCTTCTTCGCAGGTCTTGAAGGTATCCTCGACCAATTCCAATTCCATCAACCAATCGTAGCATGTACCCTTATCGGTCTTGTAACTGGTAACCTCGAAGCAGGGGTTATGCTTGGTGGATCACTTCAAATGATCGCCCTTGGTTGGGCTAACATCGGAGCTGCCGTAGCTCCTGACGCGGCTCTTGCTTCTGTTGCTGCTGCAATTATCATGATCAAAGGTGGTAACTTTACTACTGAAGGTATCGCAGTCGCAACTGCAACTGCAATCCCTCTTGCCGTAGCTGGACTTTTCTTGACTATGATCGTTCGTACAATCTCAGTTGGTTTGGTTCACACTGCAGATGCTGCTGCTAAAGAAGGAAACATTGCAGCTGTTGAACGCGCTCACTACTTTGCCCTTGCTCTTCAAGGTCTACGTATTGCTATCCCAGCTGCACTCTTGCTTGCAATGCCAACTGAAGCAGTTCAAGGAGTATTGGAACTTATGCCAGAATGGCTTAAAGGTGGTATGGCTGTCGGTGGTGCCATGGTCGTTGCCGTTGGTTATGCTTTGGTTATCAACATGATGGCTACTCGTGAAGTATGGCCATTCTTCGCTATCGGTTTTGCTCTTGCAGCAATCTCTCAATTGACTTTGATTGCCCTTGGTGTCATCGGTGTTGCCCTTGCCTTCATCTACCTCAACCTTTCTAAACAAGGTGGAAACGGTGGCGGAGGAGCTGCAACTTCTAACGATCCAATCGGTGATATCCTAGAAGACTACTAGAAAGGGGAACAATCATGGCTGAAAAAATTCAATTATCAAAATCAGATCGCCAAAAAGTTTGGTGGCGTTCACAATTCCTTCAAGGTTCATGGAACTACGAACGTATGCAAAACTTGGGTTGGGCTTACTCTTTGATCCCAGCTATCAAGAAACTTTACACTAAAAAAGAAGACCAAGCCGCTGCTCTTGAGCGCCACCTTGAGTTCTTCAACACTCACCCATACGTAGCTGCTCCAATCATGGGAGTTACTCTTGCACTTGAAGAAGAACGTGCAAACGGTACTGAAATCGATGACGCTGCTATCCAAGGTGTTAAAATCGGTATGATGGGACCCCTTGCTGGTATCGGTGACCCAGTCTTCTGGTTTACAGTACGTCCTATCCTTGGTGCCCTTGGTGCATCACTTGCTGCAACTGGTAACATCGTTGGTCCACTTCTCTTCTTCTTTGGATGGAATGCAATTCGTATGTCTTTCCTATGGTACACACAAGAGTTTGGTTACAAGGCTGGATCTGAAATCACTAAAGACATGTCTGGTGGTATCTTGAAAGACATCACTAAAGGGGCTTCTATCCTTGGTATGTTCATCCTTGCCGTTCTTGTACAACGTTGGGTTTCTATCAACTTCACTGTCAATCTTCCAGGTAAACAATTGGCAGAAGGTGCTTACATCAACTTCCCAGAAGGCGCTGTTACAGGTGGAGAATTGAAGGGTATTCTTGGTCAAGCACTTAGTGGTTTGAGTTTGGATAGCGTTCAACCACAAACGCTTCAAGGTCAGTTGAACTCATTGATCCCAGGATTGATGGGACTTCTCCTTACTTTCCTTTGCATGTGGTTGCTTAAGAAAAAAGTATCTCCAATCACAATCATCCTTGCACTCTTTGCAGTTGGTATCGCAGCTCGTTACTTCGGTATCATGTAATCTCGGTGAGAATATACAAACAAAAAAGAATCAGGTTTATCACCTGATTCTTTTGGCTCTTTGTCAAATAGTGTTGATGAAGAACCTAATGAAAAAAGAATCCAACAAAAATTGGACTACCTGTCTCCGGTTGAATACCGAAGACGGTAGCCCTAGGGTGTTTTTATTAAATTCTCACTTTTTGGGGTCAGTCCCTAAGCCTGATAGTAGTTTCTTGTTCATACTATTCCCCTTTAGTCATTTACTACTTTAAGTCCCATTGTTTTAGCTACTTCTTCTGCTTTTGATCCCTTAGGTGTATGAATTTCTACATCTGGGTTACAGTTATCTACAAAATAGAATATGTCTGTAATTTCTGTTACACTTGCTGGAATTGTAATGGATTTAATTGACTTTGTGCCCCAGAATACTAATGTTCCAATACTCTTTGTGCCTTCTGGGAAAGTTACTTCTTCAAGAGAACTACATCCATTGAAGATATCATCTTCTACTGTTTCTATTGACTTACCTAAGTATACATACTTTAGAGCACCATCAATCGCAAATGCAGCTTTCGATAGATAACGTACTGTATCTGGTAGAACGATTGCCTCACAGTTCTTTAGGTTTGCTAGACCACGTTCTCCAATTGCGATAACAGGTTTACCTTTGATTTCCTTTGGTACACGAACAACCTTGTCATCGGAAGTACAACTATAGATAACATAACCTTCTTGCCATTCATCATATGTGAAGTACTTTTCATCTGTCTCTGGGAAGTCTTTGAAGTTCTTCTCAGTTACTTCAGAGTTGTTTGTTGTAGTTGTTGTGTTTTTTTCAGTTTCCTTTGTTTCGTTTGTAGATGTACTTGTTGTAGTGTCTTGTTTTGGTTCTTTAGGTCCACAGCCTACTAAACCTGATAAGAGTATTGCTGCACATAAGCCTGATAATAGTTTCTTGTTCATTATTTCTCCTCCTAATATTTTATGAATATATTAATACCTATATGTTATAAGATGTAGATATTCTTGCTAATATCAAATATTTCTATTTAATCTTCCTATAAATATACGCATGTTAATATATTAATATCTTTAAGTATTTATAACTATAGTTCCTTAATTTTCCCAGTAAAAAACGAAAGGCACCACAAGTTATTTATATGTTTTCTTTAAACGATTCATGTACTTCTGTCGCAACTTCTCGCCCGTCTTTAATTGCGGTTGCGATAGATTGAGGACCTAAATATGCATCACCTGTTATTATTTATTTCTATTGTATTCTGATGTTGACCGAAAATCAAATTTTTACCTTTCATCTAGAACACTAAAGTCTACTTTTGTTCAATTGCTGCAACGACAAGATCACATGGAATAATATGTTCACTACCTGCCACTTCATGCGTTAATCTTCTTCCACTTTCATCTGATTCACCAAGTTCCATTGTAATAACCTTT
The DNA here is from genome assembly GCF_024295665.1 of Streptococcus sp. CF8_St5-17. Lineage (NCBI taxonomy): Bacteria > Bacillati > Bacillota > Bacilli > Lactobacillales > Streptococcaceae > Streptococcus > Streptococcus sp. CF8_St5-17. The sequence continues at coordinate 109,010 of NZ_JANCOU010000003.1, read as the reverse complement.
ACACCAGTTACTTTCCCACTCTCATCACGCAATACTTCTTTAATATTCTCTAAGAAATGGAATGTAACACCTTCATTGTGTGCATCTTTGATTTGTAGTATAGCTTCTAGTATATTGTTCATATGGTCATCATCCTTTTGTTTTAGGTTTAGGCGCTTTTAATATAATGGATGTTGGCCTTTTTGTATACACTAAAATAGGGTTGGTGGAAAATTTCCATCAACCCTAAAAATTATAGAACCACACAAAACCCTGACCAGAGATGGTCAGGGTTTTGTATTTCAAAAATTATTCTGTAAATTCTATAGTTACTTTTACTTCAGAATCCATTGAAGAAAATATTGTTTTATAATAATTGATTGCAGATTCTTTAATTTCACTCTTAAATTTATCTAAATACTCTGCTTGTTTATCACTAGAAAGTTGGTTTGTGACCAATTTCCCAGTATCAACATCTTCTGTAGTCCCACTTAATAACTCTCCATGACTATCATATAAATCATAAGGATCATCTTTTGAAAGTTCAACACCAATTACTTCCAATTTTGGAACAATAACCTTATATTCTTTTTCGCTTATTTGTTCAACCTTTACACTACTTTTAATTCCAAATTTAGCGTTATAATTTAAAATTACTAATGCTGCTTTTTTAGAGAACGGCACATCAAACCCAAAAACTTGAGTTGTTTTTGTTTCAGAAATAATTTCATTAATTCCCGCATTCAAAAATACAACTTCATTCACTTTTTCAATACTTTCGATATTAATTGACGATTTGACTTCTGATTTATGTTCCTTAGGTAAGAAAAATAGCACTCCAATAGCTATAATAGCTATTAATACCAGATTCAATAGAACACTAAACTTATTAAATTTCTTCTTTAATATAGACAAGATAAAAAAACCTCACTTTAAATAATCTATCTAAATTTTACACATTCTAAAGAAAACAGTCAATATTTTTTCGTACTATCTTCTAAAATTAATTGTGCCTATTAAAAATGAAATTAGTTTGTTGCATTTGATTATATTTTTTGAACACCAAATCCATTTAAAATTGAGTGCTATTTTGAGCACTAAAAAAGGGCTCTTTGTCAAATAGTGTTGATGAAGAAATTTAGGAAGGGATTAAGCAACTAATTGTTGCTTAATTCCTTTTTGTTTTGGGCCAAACATTTTTGTTATTAAAATAATCCTATTTCTAAAATAGTAATAGTTTCTAAAGCCGTAGGCATTTCTTTTAAGCACTTTTATTTTATTGTTTATTCCTTCAATAGGGCCATTTGTTCTAGTTGGATACTCACAAGTATTTTGAATATATGGCAAGTAAGTCATAAGAGTCTTTAATACTCTTTTTAAACCAGGAGATAGGTCTAATTGCGTAGCTGCTTCAATCGTTTCCTTGAATTCTATATAATCTCTATCCTGTATACATTCACGAGGTGAATGTACAACCTCATAATCATTTTTTAGAGATGGATTGTTTTCTAAGATATAATCTACGATTCCTTTACTTGTTATGAAGCTTTCAAAAAGCTTATAACGATTATATTTATAGTTCTGAAGTTCATTAGGGTTCTTTAAAATTAACTTCCAATAATGTTTTAACTTTCGATATAATTTAGGATTTTTATAACGATGCTGATTCATGACACGTACCCGAGTTCGATTTAATTCTCTATTTAAGGCTTGTACGATGTGAAAAGGATCAATGATAATTTTAGCGTTAGGAAACATTTCTTTTATTAATTGAATGTACGGTAAGTACATGTCGATTGAGATAGTTTTTACCTTTAATCTTGTCTTAGTCTCAAAACGATGAAAATATTGTTTTAAACTGTAAGATTTTCTATCACGTACAACATCGACCAGCTTGTGTGTAGTGCTATCACAAATAATGAAGCTCATATTACTATCGGAAGCTTTGACGGATTTAAATTCATTAAAACACAAATGTTCAGGGAAATCATGTAATGGTTTAATCGTTAATAATCGTGCTGTATCATCTATGATACGTCTTACAGTATGAACTGAAACATTTGATTCTTTTGAGATATATATTTCAGATACTGTTTCACTTATTTTTGCCTTAATTTCATTTTTTAATCGTTTCGAAATATGACAATGTTTTTCTACAATGCGACTAGCATCTGCGGTAAATGAAGAACTACATTCTCTACAGAGAAATCTTTGCTTGCGTAGATTTAAGTAGGCCGGAAGGCCTGAAACAGAACAGAGAGTGATACGAGAAGTTTTCGTTCCGTTTTTAACGATATTGTTATTTTGGCTAACACACCCACAAACAGTACAAAATTCTGGTTTATGCGTATATGTAGCTGAATAAAATAAAGATTTTCCCTTTTTAAATATCTTCTCTTGAACTTTATCATCCCAAATAATGTTTTTATCTTTGATTTGTAGTGTAGCTTCTAGTATATTGTTCATATGGTCATCATCCTTTTATTTTAGGTTTAGGCGCTTTTAATATAATGGATGTTGGCCTTTTTGTATACACTAAAATAGGGTTGGTGGAAAATTTCCACCAACCCTAAAAATTATAGAAACATTCTTTTTATATCTCATTTATTCTGCCAAGGCACCCATTGGATCCCATGGTGCAAGGACGATTGGTTCTGCTTCGTAAGCAGCTCGTTCTTCTGCTGTTAGTAATTCCTTACGAACAACAATTTGGTAAGTGTATTCGTCCATCCAAGCATCTGAAGCAACAAAGTAACCATCGGTACCAACCTTGTCTCCCCATGAGTTTTCAACTTTCCACTTGACTGATTTACCGTTTTCGTCCACATCAACACCTGTCAAGACCATGGCGTGAGTCATCAAGCTTTCGCTGTAATCCAAACGTCCAGCCTTGTCTTGAGTGAGTTTAATGTCCATGCTTGATTCAAAGTCATAAACATCTGTCGCAAGGATTCCTGCTTTACGGTTGCTGAGCTGACCGACATCTGAACCAAACCAAACAGTTTCACCTGTTTGCATTTGAGCAATCGCTAATTCTTTCAAGCGCTCCATCGGTACGTTAATGTAACGAACTGCACGGCTACCAACGACATTTCCCAACATTTCAACTGTGTATGATTTACCGTATGGTTTATCAGCAGTTGGAGCATTGATCACAGAAACGTAGTCTTCTAGTGGAAGATCGACATATTTCTTGTAAAACTCTTGTGGAGTGATGCCTTTTTCGCTTTGGTAGTTATTGTCTTTATCACGATAAGCAAAGTCAAATTTACGCGGTGGGAGGCCTAGTGACATTGCAAGGAAGTTAAAGATTTCTTGCAAGAGATCTTCTTTCTTAGTCTGAACAGTCGCTTGATCCGCACCTGAAGCTAATAGATCTCGCAAGATTTGAGCATCTTGACGAAGCAATTTGTTAAGGATTGCATTGAGCTCACGGCTACTGCTAGATGAGATAGATTCAGGATACACTGATTTAGGTACGACACCGTATTTTTCAAAGAGAGAAACTACCATATCCCATTGTCCGCCATCTTGTTGTGGAGTTTGGAGTAGGAAGCTAACCTTGCGGCTAGTCAATTCTTGATCTGCAGTCGCAATCACTTGCTCCAAGAACCAGTTAGACTTTTCATACTTGTCCCAGAAGAAGGTGTGCGCTTGTGACAATTCAAAGTTTTCAAGTTTGTATTGAGAGATGAGTTTGTGGCGGAAAGTATTGAGAGCCGCAAACATCCAGCAACGACCAGAAGCCTTCTGGTTAGTGACCTTGTCCTTAGTCAAGTCAAGCGAGAAAACAGGTGTATTGTCTACATGGCTTTGGCGACGCTCTAGGGCTGCAAAAATTCCATTGTGGCTAGCAGCATTTTCGATAGCTTGGTACTTTACATTTGCTTCATAGTTGGCAAATAATTTATCTGTAAATGATTCTTGAATCGCGTTCATAAAATCCTCCTTTTTTCTTACTGTCTATTATAACTCTTTTCACAAAGGAAGCAACCAAAAACTGAAAAAGGCAAGGATATTTTCCTCGCATTTTCCTAATATTTCATGGTGCTGCTATCACTAGCTGACACTTTCAAGCAAAGCTTCTAGTTCTTCCTTACTTAGGCGACGCCATTCCCCAGGTTTCAGATTTTCATCCAAGGTTAAAGTTCCCATAGTCAGACGTTGCAAGTCTACCACTTCCTTGCCACAATAGGCTACCATGCGTTTGACCTGGTGGAATTTCCCTTCTGCAATGGTCACACGAACCAGACTTTGATTCTTTTCTGCATCCATAGACACAAGCTCCAGCTTGGCAGGTTGGCAGGTAAAGTCCTTGAGCGGAATGCCCTTGGCAAATGTCTCAATGTCTTCATCCGTCATGATTCCATTGACTTGCGCCAGATAAGTCTTATCCACATGGCGTTTTGGTGAAAGAAGAGCATGAGCCAGCTGGCCATCATTGGTCAAGAGCAAGAGTCCATGCGTATCGATATCCAAACGTCCTACTGGGAAAACTTCCTTTGAACGAGCTAAGTCATCCAACAAATCCAGTACAGTTTTGTGTTTGGGATCTTCAGTTGCTGAAATAACACCCTGGGGCTTGTTCATCATGTAGTAAACAAACTCCTCGTAGTCTAACTTTTGCCCGTCAAAACAAATCTCGTCCGTGTCTTCATTGATTTGCAGTTTGGCAGATTTTTCCTTTTTGCCATTGACCGTCACGCGCCCAGCCTTTAGAAAGTTTTTGACCTCCGTCCGGCTTCCTACTGCACATGCAACTAAAAATTTATCTAATCTCATAGGGCTATTATATCATGAAATTTCTTGAACTAAGAACAAAAAAAGCCGCCTGATTGGGCGACTTAATTTTTTTATAGGGAGATTATTATGAAAAAGTTTTAGGAGTATAAGTTAAGTTCTTCTTAACTTATGAGGTAAGTATACAGCTCCTATCTTAAAGTTTCCTTAAGTATTTTTAATTGTGAGATTTTTCCATTTTTCTCGCCAGTTTTTCTTGGATAAACGCTGTTGATAGAGCTTCATTCGGTCTTGATTTTCTAAAAAATGAGGAGTTGGACGAACTTGAAAGTTCAAAATATCCTCCAAACCATAAGGCGCAAAGAGCTCTAAAGTTGCGCCAGCATGCAAGCGAAGTCCTACTGCCGTACAACGTTCAGGATATTTACTCATGGCATCGCAGGAATTTCTATACGGAGGCGTGTGGGGACTATGCTGATGCATATAGACTTGATTTTTCAATTCCCATTGATACTGAGGAAAGTCCTCTCTCAACTTGTTTTCTAGAGCTAGCGTTTCTTCGTAACTCACATCTGGGTCAAAGAAAATCACGTCCACATCTGTTTCACGGTCAAAGGCTGGCTTATCTGACAAGAGATTCCAGATAAAATTTCGGACCGATCCAGCCGCCAACCAGGAATCTTTCAACTCCAAGTCACGGATGATGGTCAGAATAGCCATTATATCAGGATTTTCTCTAAAAGATTCTACGATTTCAGCCTTATTTTTCAATATATTCATACCCTAAATGTTCATAAGCCTTGGCTGTCGCGACCCGTCCTGAACGAGTTCGCATGATAAAGCCTTTCTGGATCAGGTAAGGTTCATACATATCTTCTACCGTCTCACGCTCTTCAGCGATATTAACCGAAAGAGTACCTAGACCGACAGGACCGCCACCGTACATTTCAATCATGGTGCGGAGAATTTTCTGGTCCACATAGTCCAAACCTTCATGGTCTACATCCAGCATAGTCAAAGCCTTATCCGTAATCACATCATCAATCAAGCCATCGCCCATAATCTGCGCAAAGTCGCGCACGCGCTTGAGAAGACGATTGGCGATACGAGGAGTCCCACGGCTACGTAAAGCTAACTCCAAAGCTGCTTCATGAGTGATTTCCATCTCAAAAATATCTGCCGTCCGCTCGACAATCTCTGTCAAGTCATCATGGGTATAGTATTCCATGTGACCAGTGATCCCAAAACGTGCACGAAGTGGATTTGAAAGCATCCCAGCTCGTGTCGTCGCACCAATCAAGGTAAAAGGTGGCAAGTCTAGATGGACACTACGGCTAGCTTCTCCCGCACCAATCATGATGTCAATGTAGAAGTCTTCCATGGCACTATATAGCACCTCTTCTACCGACATGGGCAAGCGATGAATCTCATCAATGAAAAGAACATCTCCTGGCTCCAAGTCATTCAAAATCGCTACCAGATCACCGGCTTTTTCGATAACGGGACCAGACGTTTGTTTGAGATTGACTCCCAGTTCATTGGCAATAACAAAAGCCATGGTTGTTTTCCCGAGACCTGGAGGGCCAAACAAAAGAACATGGTCCAGCGCTTCATCACGCATTTTAGCCGCCTCGATAAAGATTTGAAGCTGATCCTTGACCTTGTCTTGACCGATATATTCACGTAAATATTGGGGACGGAGGGTACGCTCTACCAACTCCTCATCACCCATGATTTCATTATCTAAAATTCTACTCATGTTCCTATTATAGCAAAAATCTAGTAGACAAACAAAAAAGCCACCGAATTTGGTGGCTTCTTTAGGGAGATTATTATGAAAAAGAAAAGTTTAGGATTTCTATTAAATAAAGTTAGGAGGTCTTTACTTAATAACTATATGATATAAGACAATACTTAAAATTAGCTTAAGATTTTAAATCCATTATTAACAATTTTCTTGAACAGCTGTTTGACCTGCAATACGTCCAAACGTAAAGATATCCGTAAGTGAATTTCCTCCTAGACGGTTACCTGCATGAAGTCCTCCTGCAACTTCTCCAGCAGCATACAAACCAGGGATAATCTGACCTTTTTCATTTAAAACATGTGTTGAAGTATCAATCTTGAGTCCACCCATTGTATGGTGAACAGCGGGTTTCCTTGGTGTTGCGTAGAACGGTGCAACCTCACACTTGAGATCGAAACTACCCTTGTTAAATTCAGGGTCAAATCCTGCATCAACATAAGAGTTGTACTTCTTGATTGTATCCGCTAAAACTTGTGGATCCATACCAATCTGAACTGCCAATTCTTCTATCGTATCTGCACGGTAGAGAGTGCCTGCTTTGACTTGGGCATCGATTTTTTCTTGGCTAGTATTGTAGGCTGTTGCCTTGATGCGGTCATCCGCGATCAAGTAGAACAAACCTCCATTATCAATCGCTGCTTGAGATAACTTATCTCGGCTACCGTACTCATCCACAAATCGCTTCCCTTCAGTATTTACCATGATAAAGTTAGCTGGAGGAACTTGAAGTCCTGAGAAGAGAGCACCTGTCACTGGATCGGATACTGGCATCATTTGGCTAAAGCCCATACCCACTAGGTCAGCACCTACACTTTGACCCAAGACGATTCCATCCCCTGTTACGGCTGGTGTATTAGATGTGGCAATATCATCCGCAATTTCAGTCCAGTAGGTATTGTATTTTTGTAACATCTTGGTATTGGCACCAAATCCTCCAGAAGCTAGAACGACGGCATCTGCATGAACGATGATGGTTTGACCGTTTCGGCCTTCTGCTCTGACACCCTTGACAGCCCCTTCTTCTACAAGCAATTCTTTGACTGGAGAGTCCGTCAAAATCGTGCCTCCATTTTCTAGAACATATTTTTGTAGAACCGAGATAAAAGCATAACCCATTGGTTGAACCGGCTTATGACCACGACGCCAAAGGGCTCCAACTGGCATTGTGACTTCACTACGAACAAATTCAACACCGATGTCTTCCAACCAGCGAACAGATTCTAGGGCACGTTCAGTCAATACAGAAACCAAATCATATTGGCCATGAATTTCATGTCCTTGTAAATCTTTTCGTTTTCCACCGATATAGGTTTGGATACGGTAAAGTAAGGTAGAATCAAACAAATAGCTTGGATCTTGCAAATACTTCTCAACCTCAACCTTCAAGGCTCTAAAGTCCTCTAAATATTCTGGGTCAATCGTTGATTCATCTGTCGCAATCAATTCTTGAAGCGTATGTGCCTCACCTGGATGAGCTGCGAAGGTCCCTTGCCATGCTGGATCTGGTGCATTCATTGGACCACCTGCACGAACCGTATTTCCTCCAATTGCTGGGAATTTCTCTACGATAATTGGCTTTTTACCAGCTTGTAAAACTGCAGCAGCTGCAGCTAAACCAGCTCCTCCACCTCCGACGATGACAACGTCTGCCTGATAAGTTTTATCTTCTTTATCCAAGGCAGATGGAGCTTTGGAACGTTTGCGTAAAACATCTGGATTTGCACCAGCTTGTTTGACCGCACGCGCAACTCCATCCAAGACACCATTTGAAGTCACAGAAGCTCCTGACACCGCATCAACATTTAAGGTTTGCCCCTCAATGATTTCCGCTGGAATACGGGTAAATACAACATCTGCAATACCTGAAGATTCTCCAGAAGAATCGATTTCAATTTTTTCAATACGGTCTTCAGAAACGGTGACGTCCATCGGTAACTTACCATTGTGACCTTCAGTTGTAACATGATAAGTTCCTGGTTCAAATCGGATTTCTTCAGGAAGGTTTAGTTGGTTTGCAACAGATACAAAGCGAAGGAAACGATAGAAACAGCTATCTAAGAAATCAACAGTTCGCTCATTAATCAAATCTCCATTTGCATCAAATGCTCGATGAGCTCGACCAAGTAAAAATTCACTTCCTGGCATAACTGTTGCATTTACCCCGGGTGCATCAAGAATCTGACGAAGATGAAGTTGGGCACGCGAAGATCCTTGAACATCATAGGAAGCCCCTACAATCATGGTTGGTTTCCCATCTAGTGGATGAATGTTAAAAGACAACCATTCGAGCAAACTATTTAAACTTGATGGGATTGTATGATTATGCTCAGGTGTCGCGATAATGACACCATCAGCTTCCGAAATCGCTTTGTTAAACTTCTGAATAACAGGTGTATCTGTTTGATCATCGGTTTCATTGAACATCGGTACATCGGTAATTTCTAAAATCTCAATATCGGCTTTTGACGCAAAATGTTTTTTCATAAATTGCAACAAACTGCGATTATAGGATTGTTTGGCATTGGTACCAACAATAGCTACTAATTTCATGGATTGTTCTCCTTTCTTGAAATACTTATGCTTTCAACCATTCTTCCCAGATGAAAGATTTCTTACGATTTGTATCTTCTGGTTTGACTAAAGCCTTTGTTAGTTCAACAAAATTTTGGAATTCTGCAAAATGTTCTTCCAACTCTGCGACTTTTTCAGGATTGTTCAAATTATAGTCATCGTCCAACACCTGTTCAGAATGACCTAGGAAAAATTCTGTCCCTGGCATGACTCTTGCTTTTAACTCAGGCGCATCAAGAATCTGACGCAAGTGCGCTTGGGCTCTAGATGTTCCAAGCAATCCAAGAGAAGCTCCGACAATCATCGTTGGTTTGTTGATCAAAGCGCGACTAGTATAGGCAATCCATTCCAAGGCTGAAGCCAAAGGTGCTGGTATCGTATGGTCATATTCAGGTGTTGAGATAATCACACCATCTGCAGCAAGGATTTTTTCTGAAAAAGCTTGAACTTCGGCAGGCGCTAGCTTGTCCTCAGGTTCGTTAAATGCTGGCAAGTGTTTGATTTCCAACACCTCAATGTCGGCTTTATCTGAAAAATGCTTTTGCATAAATTTCAAAAGTTTCCGATTGGTTGAGCGGTCAGAGTTTGTTCCAACGATAGCAACTAATTTCATCTTGCTACCCCCTTTTTTGTTTTATTCACTTTCATTATACTACTTTAAATTATCTTCGACATTCATGACACTAAAACATTGTGTTATTCTATCAGTTTATCTTATCTTAGTATAACTTAGTGAAAAAATTAACAATATTTTCTTAGAAAGTATTGACCCTCATTTTTAACTATGTTATAGTCTTTGTGAAAAATGTATTAAGTTAAAGGAGGGTCTTCTTATGAAAGAGACATTCAATCGTTGGCAAGTTCTAGCTGCGTCAACTGCTATTCTTCTCTGTACAGGTGCTGTCTATTCCTTTTCAGTTTTTGCTGGACCTTTAAGCTCCTCAACAGGTTGGTCTATGTCCGAGATTATGCTCGCATTTGCTATTAACTCAGCTATCGGACCGATTCCGATGATTCTTGGAGGTTACCTGGTAGACAAGGGATATGTGAAATGGACAATTGCACTTGGTGCCCTTCTATTTGCTAGTGGCTTTTTCCTAACTGGTTATGCTAGTTCACCAGCCATGCTCTATCTTACCTATGGTTTGATGGCAGGTCTTGGTCAAGGATTTGCTTATTCAGGAGCCCTCTCAAATTCTCTTCGCCTCTTCCCAGATAAACGTGGTTTAGCTTCTGGGATTCTAACAGGAGGTATGGGATTTGCCGCAGTTATTGCGTCACCAGTTGCAAGTAGTCTCATTCAAAAACAAGATGCCTTCTTTGCTTTTCGAACCATTGGACTTGTCTATATTGTTGTGATTATCGCTGCCATTTTCTTCATCAAGGCAGCCCCAAGTGGCTACCAACCAGCAGGTTGGAAAGCTCCCGTACAAACTAAACAAGGACCTGCCAATAAAAACTGGAAAGAAATGCTACAGGGTCCTTTATTCTACATCATTATCAGCATGTTCTTTGTCGGTGCCTTCTCTGGTTTGATGATTGCCTCTCAAGCATCCCCAATTGGTCAATCAATGTTTGGACTCTCTGCTGGTACAGCAGCTCTCTATGTCTCTCTCTATTCAATCGCAAACTCTAGCGGACGCTTTATCTGGGGATCACTCTCTGATAAAATTGGTCGTTCTCAGACTCTATTAATTATCTATTCAGTCATCGTATTGGCACTTTTCTCCTTAACAATCATCCCTGGACAATTTGGCTTTACTCTAGGAATCATCGGTCTTGGCATCTGCTTCGGCGGTGTTATGGGTGTCTTCCCATCTATTGTCATGGAGAACTACGGACCTGCTAATCAGGGAGTCAACTACGGCATCGTCTTCACAGGTTATTCTTTAGCTGCATTTTTTGCACCTAAAGTTGCGGTTCAAATGGCAGCAGCTAACAATGGAAATTACAGTGCCGCATTCTACGTTGCTATCGCTCTCGCAGTTGTTGGGCTTCTTCTCAATCTCCTTTACATGAAGAAGAAAGGTTAGAGAAAAACTTCTCATCAAATACTCATTACTAATTTAAGGCAGGGTCGGGATTTTTTGCCCCGCCCTTTTTTTGGTATAATAAAACTAGAAATAGCTTATTGGGAGGTTTTATCATGGTTCAGCAGTCAAGACTTTTACGAGATAACCCATCTGATTTTCCCTATGATTTTGAAAAACAAATCTTATCTAAGCAATCTTCTAATACCATTTATCATTGGCATCCTGAACTCGAGATTGTCTATGTCAAAAAAGGAACTGCTACCTTCTATATCAACTCTGAGCGCTTTGAAAGTCATGAAGGCGATATTTTTCTAATTCAGCCAACTTCTCCTCACGCTATCTACCCTATTGAAAATCAAGAACAAATTTCAACAGTTTTTCATATTCATTTAGATTTCTTAGGTAGAAGTCAAATTGACAGCTTTAGCCAACGCTATATTCAACCTATATACTCTGGGCATTTTTATCTCACTCCTCGGATTTCTCCAGATGATCATGCTTATGAACCGATTCGCGATTGTCTTTTATCTCTTTTTTCTATCCTTGAAGAGCAGAGTATTTATTATGATCTCCTTTTAAAGGCAAAACTCTATGAATTTCTCTATCTTCTCTTTAGGTACAGGTATGTCAATCGACACTATACAGATGATACCTATCAAAAATATCAGAAATTAAAAGAAATGATTAGCTATCTTGAGCAACACTATGCAGAACCCATTCAAATTGACCAGCTCGCTGCTACATTTGGATACAGCAAAAATCACTTTATGAATATTTTCAAACAACACACCGGGACAAGTTGTATGGAATATCTCATACGATTGCGCCTGGAAAAAGCTTGCGAAAAGCTCGTTCAGACCAATCAAAGTGTTCAAGAAATAGCAAGCCAGGTCGGTTTTACCAACCTCTCAAATTTCAATCGACAATTCAAACAACACTTCCAGCTAACTCCTAGACAGTATCGAAACCAACAACTTAAAAAAGAATCCTAACTACATGTCTCCTTAGTGACTCACTAGGGAGAATTTTTTTCAAACAAAAAAGCCACCGAATTTGGTGGCTTCTTTAGGGAGATTATTATGAAAAAGAAAAGTTTAGGATTTTTTATTAAATAAAGGTTACTCAATGAAAATCGAAATCAGGCTAGGCAGAGCGACGCAAGCATAACTAAAGTTAGCTAAGTCGACTCTAACGAAGGATGCTAAGATTTTCGAAGAGTATTAGGAGGTCTTTACTTAATGATTACATGATACAGTAGAAGACTTAAAGTTAACTTAACCTATAAATTTTATTTTTTTGCTAGAGATTTTAACTACTACTAGCCAAAGCAGAAAAGTTAGGAGGCAGATACTCACCACTATTAAGTATGTTTCTTCCTTTGTTAAAAGGTTCTGCCAATTAAGCCGGATTCCTAATTTTTCTTGAAACTCTTCTAATAAGCTACTATTCCCCATAAATGTAGTTTCTAATTGCTCCTTCATTAAGACCTGTCTATAGAGAGAAGCAAGATAGGTAGCCGGTGTGCACTTCATGAGAACTTGAGCGAAGTTAGGAAGAATTCCCATTGGTACATAAGTTCCTACTAAAAATCCTGAAGCTGTACCTACAATTGTAGCCAATTTACCCAGACTATCTACTGACTGGAAATGGTAAATCAAGAGTGCATTTACCAATGTTGAAAGGAGACTACTTAGTAGCATGATTAAACTTATTTCAAATAGCTTACTCATAGCTGGAATTTCTTGAAAATAAAGGCTCATAACAATAAGCATAAAGGCTTGCATAACAAAGGAAATGATAAGGCTACTAATAAGATAAGACAGTTGCAAGCCCCAGCTCCCTAAGTCTGTCAAAAAGAGATCCTGATCCACTTGATTTTCACGGTCTTGTACCACCTGGGTCAAAGCTGTAAAACTGGTTGTAATCCCAGTCACAGCCAAAGTTCCACCCATCAGCCAGTTATTTAATAGACTCTTATTATCAGGAAGTTGGGACCAGGCATCCATCAAATTTTTCTGCAAAAAAATGATATAGAGTAGAAAGGAAATCAAAGCTCCTAGTAATGAGAAAAAGACTCCTGAACGATTACGTAAATACAACAAAAAATCACGTTTTAATAAGGCTAACATTAGCGCACCTCTCTTCCTGTAAGGGCTATGAAGGCATCATCCATAGTTCCTGGACGAAATTCAAAGCCAGCAATCTTCTCACGAACTTGGGTCAAATAATCAATAGCTTCCAATTGGCTCTTAGGATAAAGACTATACTCAAACTCATTTTCCTTTTCCACAGGCATATTCTTAGGTAAGAATTTCTCCACCTGCTTATCTTTAAAACAAATTTTTAAAAGATTGGAAGCGTACTCACTTTTAATCTCAGTAGCAGAACCTTGGGCAATAACCTTTCCATGATCTATAATATAAAGTTGATCTGCCTCATCTGCTTCATCCAGATAATGAGTCGTTAAGATAATAGTCATCCCTTCATCTCTTTGTAGACGATACAATAAATCCCAAATGGATTTGCGAGTCTGAATATCTAGTCCAGTCGTAGGCTCATCTAGAAATAAAATATCGGGATTGGATAGGAGAGCCCGAGCAATGTCAGCTCGACGTTTCTGTCCTCCTGATAAAGTTCCATAAAGTTGTTTCTGAAAAGCAGTCAACCCTAGTTGATTGATTAAATCTTCCACACGACCACCTTTAATCCCCTTATACTGCTGGGCTCGAATGGTTAGGTTTTCTTTGACTGTCAACTTTTCATCCAATACACTTGCTTGAAAAACAACTCCAATCCTAGTATTGGGCGCATAGATGATTTGACCATTAGTAGCTCGTTTAAGTCCGATTAACATTGAAATCGTGGTCGATTTGCCAGCCCCATTAGGGCCTAAGATTGCATTAAAACTCCCTTTTTTAAACTCTAAATTTATATTTCTAACTGCTATATGGTCTCCATACTTCTTAGTGAGGTCTTTTGCTTGTAAAATCATATTTCTTTCCTCCTTTTCACACCCTCAGTTTAACAAAAAGGAAAAAGAAAAAATATAGTTTGGTGTTATGTGGTCGAAATGGATGATTATGTGGTCAATTTTATTTTAAAATTTCTACAGGTGAACATAAAAAAAGCCACCGAATTTGGTGACTTCTTTAGGGAGATTATTATGAAAAAGAAAAGTTTAGGATTTCTATTAAATAAAGTTAGGAGGTCTTTACTTAATGATTACATGATACAGAAGAAGACTTAAAATTAACTTAAGATAAAAAAATTATTTTAATTTTTTTCGATCCACCCAAATCATTCCTGTACAATCGTAAGTAGATAAGGTTTCAAACCCCAGAGAACGGTAAAACCCCAAGGTTTTTTCTGTCTGTTCAGTCGCTAGTTGTACTTGGTAGGCACCCTTATAGTCAGCTAAGGCTTCTTTCATCATAGAACTTCCAATCCCTTGGCGCTGATAGCTAGGCAAAACAATCAAATCCTGGACAAAAACGGATGAAAATCCGTCTCCAACCAAACGCACTAAACCAACGATTTTCTCACCATCACGGGCAAGATAAGTCGCTAGCGAATGAGACAAGGCCTGCTCCAACATCTGTGGCTGATTGGTATAGTTTGTCCAACCAACTGCCTGATAGAGATGTAAAACGTCATCAATTGAAACAGATCTTTCTTTTGTAATCTTAATCATAGCAAACCTTTCTAGCAATCTCTAAGAGATTTCAACTGATGGCCTTCTTCATCAAAATTCTCAGATTTTAACCACGCTTCCAAGCAAGCTTTGACTTGAGGCCAGTCCTTATCAATCATGGACAACCAATCCGTATCTCTGGTGCAACCTTTATAGATAACAGCTTGGCGGAAGGTTCCTTCATAGACAAATCCCAAACGTTCTGCTGCTTTTCTAGATGGAAGATTGAGAGCATCACACTTCCACTCATAGCGGCGATAGTTAAGCTCTTCAAAGACATAACGAGCTAGCAAATAGTGGGCTTCTGTTCCCATCCTGGTCTGTTTGAGAGCCGGAGAAAAGGTCACCGCGCCAACTTCAATGGTGCGATTGGCTTGGTCAATACGCATGAGAGAAAATGTTCCCAGCGCCTTTCCAGTTGCTTTATCGATAATCGCATAATAGAAGCAATCCTTACGCTCAAGCATCTGCTTCAAAGCTACGATTAATTCTTCGAGATTCTCTACTGGTGGTTGAAAGAGATAGGTCCACATCTCTCGAGGTGATTCTGGACCATAAACAGCCAGCAAATCCTCCGCATGCTTTTCTACTGACAGAACTTCAATAATCGTATACTGCCCCTCTATCCGTACAAGTGAAGGCAAAACTCCAGGTGTATCGTCTACAGATTCACCAATCATCTGACCATATTCATTTACTGGCATAGCTTTCTCCTTGTCTCACTCTTATAAGTTTAAAGATGTGAATAGTATATCACATCTCACAGGGAATCTACAAAAAATCCTCCAGAACTTAGCTCTGAAGGACTTTTAAATTTATTTCGTTACGATATTTACAAGCTTGTTAGGTACACTAATTACTTTCACGATTTCTTTGCCATCAATCTCTGCTTTGACTTTTTCGTCAGCTAGAGCGACTTCTTGCAATTCTTCGCGTGAAAGATCCTTCGCAACCATGAGTTTAGCACGAACTTTTCCTTTGATTTGAACGACAATTTCGATTTCGTCTTCAACCAATTTGCTTTCGTCCCATGTTGGCCAAGCTACATAAGAGATAGACTCGCCTGTTGCTGCGACTGTTTGCCAGAGTTCTTCTGCCAAGTGAGGGGCAAATGGGGCAATCAATTGGATAAAGCCTTTGGCGTAGTCTACATAGAGTTTGTCTTCCTTATTCGCCGCATTGACAAAGACCATGAGCTGAGCAATGGCTGTGTTGAATTTCATCGACTCGATTTGCTCAGTGACAGCCTTAACGGTTTCGTTATAAACCTTGTCAAGAGCGCCATTGTTTTCCGCAACGATTTCTTTACTTGTAATCAAACGGTAAACACGGTCAAGGAATTTACGGCTTCCTTCCAAACCTTCTTCTGACCAAGCGATAGAAGCATCTAGTGGTCCCATGAACATTTCATAGACACGAAGGGTATCAGCACCGTATTGTTCCACCACATCGTCTGGGTTAACCACGTTCTTGAGGGATTTAGACATCTTGGCTGGTGCTTGCTCCAACTCTTCGCCTGTTTCCACATGGAAGAAGGAAGCGTCACGTTTTTCAACCTTGTCAGTTGCCACAAGAGCACCACGGTGGTCACGGTAGCTTGTTCCTAAGATCATTCCTTGGTTAAAGAGTTTTTGGAATGGCTCCTTAGTCGGTACAACACCAAGGTCATAGAGGAATTTGTGCCAGAAACGAGCGTAAAGCAAGTGAAGCACAGCATGTTCTGCACCACCCACGTAGATATCGACTGGCAACCATTGTTTGAGAAGGTCCTCGTCAGCCAATTTCTCTGTGTTGTGTGGATCGATATAGCGGAGGTAGTACCAGCTTGAACCTGCCCATTGTGGCATCGTATTCGTCTCACGACGACCTTTGACACCATCCTCACGAGTCACTTCAAGCCAATCTGTCAAGTTAGCCAATGGGCTTTCACCAGTACCTGAAGGACGGATATCCTTGGTTACTGGCAAGACAAGTGGCAATTCACTTTCTGGAACGGCTGTTGAAGTTCCATCTTCCCAATGAATGATTGGGATTGGCTCACCCCAGTAACGTTGACGGCTAAAGAGCCAGTCGCGGAGACGGTAGGTAACCTTTTCTTGACCAAAGCCTTTTTCTTCTAGCCAAGCCACGATTTTAGCAATCGCTTCTTCTTTGTTGAGACCGTTCAAGAAGTCAGAGTTGACGTGAAGGCCATCTTCTGTGTATGCAGCTTCTTCAACATTTCCACCTTCAAGTACTTCTACGATTGGAAGGCCGAATTGGTTAGCAAATTCCCAGTCACGTTGGTCGTGGGCAGGTACAGCCATAACAGCACCTGTTCCATAGCTAGAAAGAACATAGTCGGCAATCCAGATTGGAATTTCTTTGCCGTTTACAGGATTGATGGCATAAGCACCAGTCCAAACCCCTGTTTTTTCCTTGGCAAGGTCAGTACGAGCCAAGTCTGATTTGAGGCTGGCTTGGTGTTTGTAGTCCGCTACAGCCTCAGCTTGTTCAGGACTTGTGATGGCATCTACCAAGTCATGCTCAGGAGCCAAGACAGTGAAGGTCGCACCAAAAAGGGTGTCAGGACGAGTGGTAAAAACTGTGAATTCCTTGTCTGTCCCTTTCACTTTGAAGGTGACATTGGCACCAGTTGATTTCCCAATCCAGTTGCGTTGCATGTCCTTGATAGACTCTGACCAGTCAAGGTCATCCAAGTCATTGAGCAAGCGCTCCGCATAGGCAGTGATTTTGAGCATCCATTGGCGCATTGGTTTGCGGACAACTGGATAGCCACCACGCTCAGATGTTCCATCAGGAAGGACTTCTTCGTTGGCGATAGCTGTTCCTAGTTCCTCAACCCAGTTTACTGGCACTTCAGCTTCATAAGCCAAACCTTTTTCGTAAAGCTTAGTGAAGATCCATTGCGTCCACTTGTAGTAGTTCGGATCTGTAGTATTGACTTCACGATCCCAGTCGTAAGAGAATCCAAGCGCATTGATTTGGCGTTTGAAGTTGGCAATGTTTTCCGCTGTGAATTCTGCTGGGTCATTACCAGTATCCATAGCGTATTGCTCAGCAGGCAAACCAAAGGCATCCCATCCCATTGGGTGAAGGACATTGTAACCTTTGGCACGTTTGAAACGGCTGAGGATATCAGTTGCTGTGTAGCCTTCTGGGTGTCCTACGTGAAGACCCGCTCCAGATGGGTAAGGGAACATGTCCAATGCGTAAAACTTAGGTTTTGAGGCATCTGTTCCTGTTTTAAAAGTGTGATTGTCAGCCCAGTATTTTTGCCACTTAGGCTCGATTTCTTTATGATTGTAAAAACTCATGCTATTTCTCCAATTTTATGATGTTACTATTATACCATTTTTGGGGGAATTTGAAAGTCGAGAAATGTTCTTTTGGGCTTGGATGGAAAGAAAGACTGAATCGCAAATCCAGCTTATTTAGCAGTATAAAAAATTAGCTAACACTTGAAATTAACTTATATCGATTATTTATCTCTTCCATCTTTTTCCCCTAACGCCTTTGACTCATATTCCTCGTTTTAGATTTCTTTAAGGTTTTTATTATATCCTATAGAACTCTGCAAATTATAAACATTAAGCAAGTCGTAGAGTAAAAACGTTCGTAAAAAAGGAGACTCTTATGAAAAAACTACTATTCTTTCTCTCTTGTGGATGGATATTTCTTACTTTATCAGGATGTTCTTCAACAACAGAAGCGGAAACTAGCTCTGAAAAAGATTCAGATAACACTTTGGTTATCTACTCGCCTAACCCTGAAGACCTTATCGAAGAAACAATCCCAGCCTTCGAAGAAAAATATGGTATTAAGGTTGACTTAGTACAAGCCAGCACTGGTGAATTGTTCAAAAAAGCTGAGGCTGAAAAAGAATCCCCTGTAGCCGATGTCATTTTCGGAGGCTCCTACGCCCTCTTCTCTTCTAACGAAAATCTTTTTGAACCTTATATTTCTCAAGAGAACGACCAGATAATCCCTGAATATCAAAATAAAACTGGATTCTACACGCCTTATACACTTGATGTCAGTGTCATCATTGCCAATTCAGCTCTTACAAAAGATATTAAAATTGAAGGCTACAATGATCTACTCAATCCTAAATTAAAAGGAAAAATCGCAACTGCTGATCCAAGTAATTCTTCTAGCGCCTTTGCTCAATTAACAAACATGCTCGTAGATCAGGGGGGCTATGAAAATGAGCAAGCTTGGACATATGTGAAAAATCTATTTAGCTTAGTAGATGGGAAAATTGCTTCTAGTTCTTCAAATGTCTACAAATCAGTCGCTGACGGAGAAATGGCTGTCGGACTCACCTATGAAGATCCTGCATTGAAACTCTTAAACGATGGCGTTGATGTAAAAGTCATTTATCCAAAAGAAGGAACCGTCTTTTTGCCTGGTAACGCAGCTATTATCAAAAATGCCAAACACATGGAAAACGCTAAAAAATTTATCGATTTCCTTCTTTCTCAAGACATTCAGGATAAACTAGGAACTGAAACAACCATTAGACCCATTCGAAAAAATGCTAAAACCAATAAAAATATGAAATCAATGACCGAAATCAATATCGCCACTGAAGATTCTGAGTACGTCATCCAAAATAAATCAGCTATTCTTAAAAAGTACAATGATATTTTCACTAATATTCAATCGAAACAGTAAAAGAGGTTCAGTATGAGTGAGATCAAAATTATTAACGCAAAAAAAATCTACCATGACATTCCTGTCATTGAGAATTTAAATGTTACGATCCCAAAAGGAAGTCTTTTCACTATTCTTGGACCTTCAGGTTGTGGAAAAACGACTCTTCTTCGAATGATTGCAGGCTTCAACAGTATTGAAGGCGGAGAATTTTACTTCGATGATACTAAAATCAATAACATAGAACCCAGCAAACGCAACATCGGTATGGTTTTCCAAAACTACGCTATTTTCCCACATTTGACTGTTCGAGATAATGTTGCTTTTGGTCTTAAACAAAAAAAGGTTCCAAAAGATGAATTAGTTCAACAAACTAATAAATATCTGGAACTAATGCAAATTGATCAATACGCAGATCGAAAGCCCGATAAGCTCAGTGGTGGACAACAACAACGTGTCGCCTTAGCACGTGCATTAGCTGTTAATCCAAGTGTTCTCCTCATGGACGAGCCACTTAGTAACCTGGATGCGAAACTTCGCTTAGATATGCGCCAAGTTATTCGAGAAATTCAACACGAAGTGGGAATTACAACTGTATATGTGACCCACGACCAAGAAGAAGCCATGGCTATTTCTGACCAAATCGCGGTTATGAAAGATGGTGTTATTCAACAAATTGGTCGTCCAAAAGAGCTATACCACAAACCAGAGAACGAATTTGTCGCAACCTTTATTGGTAGAACAAACATCATCCCTGCCCGTTTAGAAAAGCAAGCTGATGGAGCGTACATCGTCTTTGAAGACGGCTACTCTCTTCGTATGCCAGCTCTTGACCAAATTGACGAGCAAAACATCCGTGTTAGCATTCGTCCTGAAGAATTTATCCGTGATGAAAATGGCCCAATCGATGGAACAATCACCGATAGTGTTTATCTTGGACTCACCACTGAATATTTTGTAGAGACTGCATTTTCTTCAAAAATACAGGTCAGCGAAGAATCAACTTTTGAAGAAGATCTTCAAAAAGGGGATCGAATTCGTCTACGAATCAATACTCAAAAGTTAAATGTCTTTTCTGCAGATGGTTCCCAAAATCTTATTACAGGAGTTGGCTATGAAAGGTAAAAAACTAAATATTTGGACAACCTCCTCATTCTTCATCTTTCTTACCTATCTTATTTTTCTTGTTTATCCAATTATTATTGTACTCAAGCAAGCACTCATACATGAAGGTCAATTCTCACTAGCTAATTTTGAGGATTTCTTTAGTAAATCCTATTACTCTGAGACACTAGTAAACAGTTTTAACGTCTCCATTACTTCTACTGTAACTTCCCTAGTTTTAGGGACCTTATTGGCTTACCTCTTTTCTATATATGACTTCAAAGGAAAGAAATTTTTACAGATATTGATTATCATCGCTTCCATGTCAGCTCCTTTCGTAGGGGCATACTCTTGGATTCTCTTGTTGGGGCGAAATGGTGTCATCACTAAATTTTTGACAAATGCCCTTCATCTTCCAGCTATTGATATTTATGGCTTCAAAGGAATTGTACTTGTGTTCACACTCCAGCTATTCCCATTAGTTTTTCTATACGTGGCTGGAGCCATGAAAAGAATTGACCATTCTCTTCTTGAAGCCGCTGAAAGCATGGGGGTATTTGGATTCAAACGTATGATAACAGTTATTTTGCCCCTTTTAGTTCCAACTTTACTTGCCGCTGCCCTACTCGTATTTATGAGAGCATTCTCCGACTTCGGAACTCCTATGTTAATTGGTGAAGGATATCGAACTTTCCCTGTTTTAATTTATAATCAATTCATTAGTGAGGTTGGCGGAAATTCTGCTTTTGCATCTGCTTTAGCAATCATGGCGATTATCATTGCTTTAACAATCTTTCTTATTCAAAAATATATTTCCAATCGCTATAGTTTCAGCATGAATTCTCTCCATCCAATTGAGCCGAAAAAAACTACAAAAGGGAAAATGGCAGCAATTTATGCAACAGTTTACGGAATTGTCTTATTTTCTGTTCTACCTCAATTATTTTTGATTTATACCTCTTTCCTAAAAACATCAGGTATGGTATTTGTCAAGGGCTATTCTCTAAACAGTTACAAGATTGCCTTCAATCGCATGGGAGCTACTATTTTTAATACGATTCGCATTCCTTTGATTGCTTTGATTCTAGTTGTTTTATTTGCATCATTTATCTCCTACCTAGCTGTTAGAAAACGAAATTTGTTTACAAACTTAATTGATAGCCTTAGTATGGTACCTTATATCGTACCAGGAACAGTTCTCGGTATTGCCTTTATCTCTTCATTCAATACAGGTATCTTCGGAAGTGGCTTCCTTATGATTACAGGAACAGCCTTCATCTTGATTATCTCCTTATCTGTAAGAAGACTCCCTTATACAATCCGCTCATCCGTTGCTAGCTTACAACAAATAGCACCTAGTATTGAAGAAGCAGCTGAGAGTTTAGGAAGTAGCCGTCTCAATACTTTCAGTAACATCACTGTTCCAATGATGTTACCCGGTATTATTTCTGGATCTATTCTATCATGGGTAACAATGATTTCAGAACTATCTACTTCTATCCTGCTATATAATGCCAAAACAAAAACTATGACCGTAGCAATCTATACAGAGGTCCTCAGAGGAAATTATGGTGTGGCAGCTGCTTTGTCAACTATCCTCACTGTCTTGACAGTTGCTTCATTATTACTATTTATGAAAATTTCTAAAAACAATAGCATTACCCTCTAGTTTTTCTCCTAAAGACAGCCAAATTACTCATTGGCTGTCTTTTTATTTATACTCTATCATTCAATTAATGCTTCATAAATAATATAGATGCATGATAGTCCTTTTTATGGTAGAATATAGGAAAGTGCTTTCTCAGAAGGAGGAAAATATGAACAAACAAACCATCGCTGTTTTAGGGCCTGGTTCTTGGGGTACTGCACTGTCACAAGTTCTTAACGACAACGGACACGAAGTGCGTATCTGGGGAAATATTCCTGACCAAATTGATGAAATTAATACACAACATACTAACAAACGCTATTTTAAGGATATTGTATTAGACGATAAAATTGTGGCCTATCATGATTTGGCAGAAGCCTTGAAGGGTGTTGATGCTGTCTTGTTCGTAGTCCCAACAAAGGTGACAAGATTGGTAGCTCAACAGGTAGCTGCTGTTTTGGATCATAAAGTGGTGGTCATGCATGCTTCAAAAGGTCTTGAGCCAAATAGTCACAAACGTCTTTCAACTATTCTCGAAGAAGAAATCCCTCAAGAGTTTCGTAGTGAAATTGTGGTTGTATCTGGTCCTAGTCACGCAGAAGAAACGATTGTGCGTGATATTACCTTGATTACTGCTGCGTCCAAGGATTTACAAACTGCTCAGTATGTTCAGACACTCTTTAGCAACCACTACTTCCGTCTTTATACCAATACAGATGTTATCGGAGTGGAAACAGCTGGTGCTCTTAAAAATATTATCGCTGTTGGGGCAGGAGCTCTTCACGGTCTTGGTTTTGGAGACAACGCAAAAGCTGCGATTATCACGCGCGGGCTTGCAGAAATTACCCGTCTTGGTGTCAAGCTTGGTGCAAATCCATTGACTTACAGTGGACTTTCTGGAGTTGGGGATTTGATTGTTACTGGAACTTCTGTCCACTCACGTAACTGGCGAGCAGGTGATGCTCTTGGACGTGGAGAAGCCTTGGCAGATATCGAAGCCAACATGGGGATGGTGATTGAAGGAATTTCAACAACCAAAGCTGCTTATGAATTGGCGCAAGAACTTGGAGTCTATATGCCTATTACTCAGGCTATCTACCAGGTTATTTATGAAAATGTTAATATTAAAGATGCTGTTTCTGAACTCATGAATAATGAGTTCAAAGCGGAAAACGAGTGGTCATAATCACCGTTAGAAAGGATGCTCATGAAGCAAAAAGTTAGAAAAGCTGTTATCCCTGCCGCGGGGCTTGGAACTCGTTTCCTTCCAGCAACCAAAGCCTTGGCCAAAGAAATGTTGCCAATCGTGGATAAGCCAACTATTCAATTCATCGTTGAAGAAGCCCTTAAGTCTGGAATTGAGGATATTCTTGTAGTAACAGGGAAATCAAAACGATCTATCGAAGACCATTTTGATTCAAACTTTGAACTAGAGTACAACCTTAAGGAAAAAGGAAAAACCGATCTTTTGAAACTAGTTGACGAAACAACTGGTATGCGCCTTCACTTCATCCGTCAAACACACCCACGTGGACTCGGAGATGCCGTTTTACAAGCCAAAGCTTTCGTTGGAAATGAACCCTTTGTGGTCATGCTTGGAGATGACCTCATGGATATCACAGATGATAGTGCTATTCCATTGACCAAACAACTTATGAATGACTATGAGCAAACTCATGCTTCTACTATCGCTGTGATGCCTGTCCCACATGAAGAAGTTTCTGCCTACGGTGTTATCGCGCCTCAAGGCGAAGGAAAAGATGGACTTTACAGTGTTGAAACCTTCGTTGAAAAGCCAGCACCTGAAGACGCACCAAGTGATTTAGCCATCATCGGCCGTTACCTTCTCACACCTGAGATTTTCGGTATTCTTGAAAATCAAAAACCTGGTGCCGGAAATGAAATCCAGCTAACAGATGCTATCGATACACTCAACAAAACTCAACGTGTATTCGCCCGTGAATTTAAAGGTTCACGTTATGACGTTGGAGATAAGTTTGGATTTATGAAAACTTCTATCGAATACGCTCTCAAACATCCTCAAGTTAAAGACCACTTGAAAGACTACTTGATTGATCTTGGAAAAGAACTTTCAGGTGAATAACAAACCCTTAAAACCAGGTTGAATTTACCTGGTTTTTTTGTTGCCTAACCCCCTCTAAAGCTCGTCCAAGACTAATTTCTTGCAATCATTGCTTTTATGGTATAATAATAAGGAGTGAGGAAAGAAATGAAGAATAAATTATTATCTATGAAAGAAAAAGGACTGGCTTTCCTTCAGTCCCTAAAAACAAAACTAAAAAATATACATTTAGGTAAAAGTGGTCCTAAAAAATCTAAAAAGAAAAAGCAAACCAAAACGAATATTTGGACTATCTTTGCTAATATCTTATTGGGAATCAAGGCAACCTTTAATACCCTTTTTATCATCGCCTTTCTTGGTGGACTTTTGGGCACTGGGGTTGTTTTCGGTTATGCGGTTTCTCTATTTGACAAAGTAACCGTTCCTCAGACGGAGGATCTGATCAAACAGGTGAATGATATTTCATCCATCTCTGAGATTTACTATGCTGACGGATCCATGATCGGTGCTATTGAGAGCGATCTTCTGCGAACATCTGTTGCGTCGGACGCTATTTCAGATAATCTCAAGCAGGCTATCGTTGCAACAGAGGATGAACATTTTGCAGAACACAATGGTGTCGTTCCTAAAGCTGTTATTCGTGCTAGTCTAGGAAACTTTATCGGTCTTGGTTCTTCGAGCGGTGGATCTACTCTGACACAACAGCTCATCAAACAACAAGTTGTTGGTGATGCCCCTACACTCGCTCGTAAAGCTAGTGAAATTGTGGATGCCTTGGCTTTAGAGCGAGCAATGAGCAAGGATGAAATCTTGACAACCTATCTCAACGTCGCTCCATTTGGCCGTAACAATAAAGGTCAAAATATTGCGGGGGCTCAACAAGCAGCCAAAGGTATTTTTGGGGTTGATGCAAATCAGCTAACAATCCCTCAGGCAGCCTTTATAGCAGGATTACCACAAAGTCCTATCTCTTACTCCCCTTATGAAGCGACTGGTGAGATGAAGAATGAAGAGGATATGGAACTCGGAATCAAGCGTTCCAAAGATGTCCTTTACAATATGTATAGAACTGGAGTGCTCAGTCAGGAAGACTACGAAACCTATATAGCATATGACATTAAGCAAGACTTCTTGCCAGCAGAAAGTGTAAACCTAACAGCTAAGGGTTATCTTTACTTCACTGCACTTGATGAAGCGACTAATGTCATGTATGATTATCTGGTCAAAAAAGATAACGTTTCCGAACAAGAGCTTAAGAATGAATCTATTCAGAAATCTTATCGTGAATTGGCTGAAAAAGAAATTCAAAATGGTGGTTACCGTATCACTACTACAATCGATAAAACGATCCATAATGCAATGCAAAATGCAATGGCAAACTATAGCTACCTTCTAAATGATAGTAGTGGTCAACCTGAAGTCGGAAATGTCTTAATGGATAATAAAACAGGAGCCATCATAGGATTTGTAGGAGGACGAGATTACCAAAGCAATCAAAATAATCACGCCTTTGACACAAAACGATCTCCGGCTTCGACCACCAAACCTATCTTAGCCTATGGTATTGCTATTGACCAAGGCTTGATGGGAAGTGCTAGCATCCTATCAAACTATCCAACGAACTTTGCCAACGGAACTCCGATCATGCACGTCAACAGTCCGGGAACAGCTATGATAAACCTAAAGGAAGCTCTCAATTATTCCTGGAATATCCCGGCCTACTGGACTTATCGTATGCTTCGTGAAAAAGGAGTTGATGTCCGCTCCTATATGGAAAAAATGGGATATGAAATCCCAGAATACGGTATTGAAAGTCTTCCTATGGGAGGAGGAATTGAAGTTACTGTAGCTCAACATACAAACGGATACCAAACCTTGGCCAACAATGGTGTTTACCATAAAAAATACATGATTTCAAAAATCGAAAAAAGCAGTGGAGAAGTTATCTATGAACATAAAGACGAACCTGTTCAAGTCTACTCAAAAGCTACTGCAACCATTATGCAAAGTCTACTAAGAGATGTACTTTCATCCCGGATAACTACAAGTTTCCAAAGCGATCTTTATAGCATAAATTCCAGTCTAGCAGGTGCTGATTGGATTGGGAAAACTGGTACAACCAACGAGGAGGGCGATATGTGGCTCATGCTTTCAACGCCTCGATTGACTCTTGGTGGTTGGATTGGTCATGATGATAACAGTCCGTTAGCCAAAGGCGCATATTATCGTAATGCTAAGTATATGGCCCACCTCGTAAACGCTATTCAACAAGCTTCTCCTTCTGCTTGGGGAACTGAGCGTTTCAGCCTTGATTCAAGTGTAACATCTTCTCAAGTCCTTAAGTCTACTGGACAGAAGCCTGGTAAGGTCACTATCAACGGCAAAGAGATTGACGTTACTGGAGAAATGGTAACAAGTTACTGGGCTAACCAAGCTGGTGCTCCGACTACTACCTACCGATTTGCTATTGGTGGTAGTGACTCTGATTACCAAAAAGCTTGGAATACGATTGTTGGAAATTTAATAAAACAAGACAACAAAGATAAAGACAAGGACAAGGACAAAGATAAGGATAAGGATAAGGATAAAGATAAAGATAAAAATAATAACAGCTCTTCTTCGAATAGATCCCAACGCTAACATACCTATTATCAAGAGTATGTCACCTAACTCGACTTTTATATGAATTACTATCAAAAAAATATTTTCAAGGGAACCATTTACTCCCTCCTATCTGGATTAATATGGGGTATTTGTGGCATTTTAGGAGAATTCTTCTTTACGCATTATCCAGTCTCCTCTGGTTGGATCACTTCTATGCGACTAAGTCTTGCAGGTGGTTTCGTACTTATCTTTTCTAGCTTTAAGTTCCGCTCACAGCTATTTGATATCTGGAGAAAGCGCAAAAACTACCTGCCTTTTCTGGCTTATGCCATCTTAGGAATCTTCTCCGTTCAGTATTTCTTCTATCTTTGTGTAGAGTACTCTAATGCAACAACGGCAACTATCCTACAATTTATCAGTCCTGTTTTCATTCTCATATACAACCGCATCATCTACAAGAAAAAAGCTTCTAAAAAAGCAAGCTTCTATGTTTTAACTGCTATGCTTGGAGTATTTTTGATGGCTACCAAAGGCGATCTTTCTAAGTTATCCATCACTCCTATCGCCTTACTAACTGGACTTCTCAGTGCCCTAGGGGTTATGTTTAATGTCATCTTACCCCAACCATTTGCTCGAAAATACGGTTTTGTGCCAACTGTTGGCTGGGGAATGATGCTAGCTGGACTCTTTAGTAATTTTCTCTACCCCGTATATAGAATTAGTTTTCAACTGGATTGGGTGAGCATCTTGATTTGTTTGACCATTGCCTTTTTGGGAACAGCTTTTGCCTTTTTCCTATCCATGAAGGCTGTCTCTCTGGTATCCCCATTGGTGGTATCGGTCGTCAGTGCTAGCGAACCTCTATCCTCTGCTATTCTAAGCGTTCTATTTCTAGGTCTGGTCTTGGATGGCTACTTGCTATTAGCTATGATTTTGATTATTATTCCCATGATCTTCTTATCCATCGAAGAATCAAAGGACAAACTGAAAGAATCTTCTTTTAACACTTAAGGCTTCAATTTTGAAGCCTTTTTTGGTAGAATAGTAAGCATTACAAAGAGTGAGGAGACATCAATGACTGCTACAAAAATGAATGCCCAAGAAATTATCCAATTTATCGCAAATGCTGAGAAAAAGACAAGTATAAAAGTGACCTTTGAAGGACAACTTGCCGGAGCTATCCCTGTCTCTGTTATCAAGCTTGGGAATGTTCTCTTTGGAGACTGGAAAGATATCGCTCCACTTCTTGATGGACTAACAGAAAACAAGGACTATGTTGTTGAACAAGACGCTCGCAACTCTGCTGTGCCTCTCCTTGATAAACGTGATATCAATGCTCGTATCGAGCCAGGCGCTATCATCCGTGACCAGGTTGAGATTGGCGACAACGCTGTTATTATGATGGGAGCTGTGATCAATATCGGTGCAGAAATCGGAGCTGGTACTATGATTGATATGGGAGCTATTTTAGGTGGACGTGCTATTGTCGGTAAAAATAGCCACGTCGGTGCCGGTGCTGTTCTTGCAGGTGTTATCGAACCAGCCAGCGCTGAGCCTGTTCGTGTCGGTGACAATGTCCTCATCGGTGCTAACGCTGTGGTTATCGAAGGTGTTCAAATCGGTAGCGGTGCTGTTGTTGCAGCAGGTGCCATCGTCACTCAAGATGTTCCAGAAAATGTTGTGGTAGCAGGCGTTCCAGCTCGTGTTATCAAAGAAATCGATAGCCAAACCCAACAAAAAACAGCGCTAGAAGATGCGCTTCGCACCTTGTAATTAGTAACAGAGGCGGAAATGTTTCCAGCCTCTTTATTCGTATCAGTAGAAGGAAATTAGATATGTTAGATTTAATTCAAACTCGACGCGATCTTCACCAAATTCCGGAGATTGGTTTAGAAGAATTCAAGACTCAAGCTTATTTACTAAGCATCATTGAAAAATTAACAGCTGGCAAGGATTTTGTTCAGATTCGGACCTGGCAGACAGGTATTTTAGTTTACTTGCAGGGAAGTCAGCCAGAACGTACCATTGGTTGGCGAACAGATATTGATGGACTCCCAATCGTTGAACAAACAGGCCTTCCTTTTGCCTCTCAACACCCAGACCGCATGCATGCTTGTGGACACGATTTTCACATGACCATTGCCCTTGGAAGTCTCGAACGTGCTCTAGAAAACCAACCCAAAAACAATCTCCTCTTTCTCTTCCAACCTGCCGAGGAAAACGAAGCCGGCGGCATGCTCATGTATGAAGACGATGCCTTTGGCGACTGGTTGCCTGACCAATTCTATGGACTCCATGTCCGTCCAGACTTAAAAGTTGGACAAATTGCGACCAATACCCATACACTCTTTGCAGGAACTTGCGAAGTCAAGATTCGTTTCAAGGGTAAAGGCGGTCACGCTGCCTTTCCACATCAAGCAAACGACGCTCTGGTTGCAGCTAGCTATTTTGTCACTCAAGTTCAGTCGGTTGTCAGTCGTAATGTCGACCCTATCGAGGGTGCTGTCGTCACTTTCGGTGTTTTTCAAGCTGGTACAACCAATAATGTCATCGCTGATACAGCCTTCTTACATGGAACCATTCGAGCTCTCACACATAGCATGAGTCTATTGGTACAAAAACGTGTCAAAGCCATCGCTGAAGGTGTCGCAGCTGCTTTTGATATGGATGTGGAAGTTGAACTCAAGCAGGGAGGTTACCTACCTGTCGAAAACAACCCTAAATTAGCCCAGGAATTGATGACTTTCTTTGATGAAAAAGAGGGCATTGAACTAATCGACATCGAACCTGCCATGACAGGAGAAGACTTTGGTTATCTTCTCTCTAAGGTTCCTGGTGTCATGTTCTGGCTTGGCATTGACAGCCCTTATGCTCTTCACCATCCACAGATGAGTCCTAAGGAAGAAGCTCTGGCTATCGGTGTTGAGGCTGTATCAAGCTTTTTAGCCAAGAAAGCTGCGGAGTAAACAATGAAAAAAGCCTTACGCAAGCAGGTCTTGCAAGAACTCAAATCTCTATCCAAAGAAGAAAAGGAAGTCATGGGCGCTTGGTTGACTGAGCAACTACTTCTACATTCCTTCTACAAGGAAGCAAAAACCATCGCCACTTACCTGTCTTTTCCTCATGAATTTCAGACAGCTAGACTCATTGAAGAAGCTCAAAAAGATGGAAAGACTATCCTCATT
This sequence comes from Streptococcus sp. CF8_St5-17, assembly GCF_024295665.1. Taxonomy (NCBI): domain Bacteria; kingdom Bacillati; phylum Bacillota; class Bacilli; order Lactobacillales; family Streptococcaceae; genus Streptococcus; species Streptococcus sp. CF8_St5-17. The sequence goes on along the minus strand of NZ_JANCOU010000003.1, from coordinate 78,909 downwards.
CCCAAAACCTATCCACATGGGAAAATGGACTTTGTTCTATATGAACCAGAGAAACTCGAAAGAAATTCTTTTGGACTTCTTGAACCACAGGGGAAAACTATTGTCTTTGAGCCGTCTCAGATTGACTTGATCCATGTTCCTGGTTTAGCTTTCAATCCTTCTGGTTATCGAATTGGCTACGGTGGTGGCTATTACGATCGCTACTTGGAGCATTTCCCAGGCAACACTATCAGTACACTTTATCCTTGTCAGATTCAGGACTTCCATCCTGATCCACACGATATTCCAGTTGAGGAGGTACTCATCTATGAAAGAAATTTTTGATCGTCGTTATCCTGTCACGAGCTTCTTTCTACTCGTGACAACCCTGATTTTTGTACTCATGTTTCTAACCAGTGGTTTCAACTATACCAGCGCAGCCACCTTGTATAAATTCGGAGCTGTGTATCCCCCTGCTATCAAGGCCATGCCTGAACAAATCTGGCGCTTATTCTCCGCAACCTTTGTCCACATTGGCTTACAGCATTTTCTCGTTAATATGCTTTCCCTTTACTTCTTGGGACGGCAAATGGAACAAATCTTTGGCTCCAAACAGTTTTTCTTTATCTACCTTCTTTCGGGTATGATGGGAAATCTCTTTGTCCTAGTTTTTAGTCCCAATGCTATTACTGCAGGTGCTTCAACTGCTCTCTACGGGATGTTCGCCTCTATTGTCGTTCTTCGTTATGCTTCACGCAATCCCTATCTCCAGCAGCTCGGGCAATCCTACCTCTCCCTCTTAGTCATCAACCTAGTAGGTAGCGTTTTAATGCCTGGTATCAGCCTTGCTGGACACGTAGGTGGAGCTGTCGGTGGCGCATTACTAGCTATCGTCTTCCCAGTTCGAGGCGAAAGAAAGATATACAGCCCAGGCCAACGTGGTCTAGCAACCCTAGCCTTTATTGCTCTGTCAGCTTTGTTACTTTTTATCGGATTATTATAAAACAAGAAAAACCATTGGAAAAACTCGTAAAGAATTGATTCCCAATGGTTTTTTGAATCTATATAAAAAGTTGCTTAAAACCCATTGTTGTCACTGAGCTCTTTGAACCAGTGGCCGGATTTTTTCAGGCGACGTTCTTGTGTTTCTAAGTCTAGCTCGACCAAACCATAGCGATTTTTGTAACTATTGAGCCATGACCAGCAATCAATAAAGGTCCAGATCAAATAGCCTTTACAGTTGGCACCGTCTTCGATAGCACGATGGAGTTCACGCAGATGTCCTTTGACAAAGTCGATACGATAGTCGTCCTGAATCATGCCATTCACACGGAATTTATCTTCACCTTCAACACCCATCCCATTCTCAGTCAGCATCCACTCAATATTGCCATAGTTTTCTTTGATGTTTTGGGCAATGTCATAAATTCCTTGCTCGTAGATTTCCCAACCGCGGTGTGGATTAATCTTGCGACCTGGCATCACGTAAGGTTCATAGAAATGCTCTGGCAAGAGTGGGCTGTCAGGATGCTTAGCAAAACGTGGCGCCATGACACGCAAAGGCTGATAGTAGTTGACTCCTAGGAAGTCAACGGTGTTCTCACGAATGAGTTCCAACTCTTCGGTTGTGTATTCTGGTAACAAGTCATGCTCAGACAAAATTTCCACTAACTCTTCTGGATATGTTCCTAAAACAGACGGATCTAGGAAAGATTGGGCCTGGAAGAGATCTGCAATACGAGCAGCTTTCACGTCAGCAGGATGTTGGCTACGTGGATAGGCTGGTGTCAAGTTGAGGACAATCCCAATCTTAGAGCCTGGTAAGACTTCATGACAAGCCTTAACTGCAAGAGTGCTGGCTAGCTGGGTATGATAGGCAACCTTAACTGCCGCTTTGGCATCTACCTTATGAGGGTAATGGGCATCATAGAAATAGCCAAACTCTACAGGAACGATAGGCTCATTGAAGGTAATCCACTGGTCAACCAAGTCTCCATAAGTTTCAAAACAGAAACGAGCATAGTCTTCATAGGCCTTAATAGTTGCTTTATTTTCCCAACCATCCCCATCTTCTTGAAGGGCGAAAGGCAGGTCAAAGTGATAAAGATTGACTAAGAGACGAATGCCCTTGGCCTTGATGGCCTCAAAGACCTGACGGTAGAAAGCCACACCTTGAGGATTGACTGCTCCACGACCCTGTGGGAAAATACGTGACCACTGGATAGAAGTTCGAAAGGCTGTGTGGCCAGTTTCTAACAATAGTTCGATATCCTTTTCCCAGTTTTCATAGAAGGTCGATGTCTTATCTGGGCCAATCCCATTGTAGTAGCGATTTGGCTCTACTTGATACCAATAATCCCAGAGATTATCTCCCTTGCCGTCACCAGGTACTCGTCCTTCTGTCTGTGGTCCAGAAGTTGAGGAACCCCAGACAAAATCCTTTGGAAATTTTAGCATAGTACTACCTCTTTTTACGCTTTTAATGTTTACTTTCTCTCATTATAAAGAAAAAACAAGGCAAAAACTAGTTACATTTTTGTCTTGTTTTTCTTCTGATTATAGATTTTATTTATTTGTTAGGATTTCAAGGGTTTCAAGCAAGTTATCTGCGTGAACTTCGATTGTATCTCCTGTCGCCTTAATCTTGACTTCTACGATACCATCCGCTGCTTTTTTACCAACAGTAATACGGATTGGAAGACCAATCAAGTCGCTATCGCTGAATTTAACACCGACACGTTCGTTACGGTCATCCGTCAAAACTTCGTAACCTTTGTTTACCAAGGCTGCTTCGATACGATCTGTCAATGCAAGAGAGTCTTCATCCTTGACATTAACCGGAATCAAGTGCACATCAAATGGCGCCAATTCTTTAGGGAAGTTGATTCCCCAAGCGTAACGATATTCGCCTTTTGGAGTTTTGTTAACAAAGAGGCGAGCGTGTTGCTCCATAATCGCTGAAAGGAGGCGACTAACACCGATACCGTAGCATCCCATGATAATTGGGATCGCACGACCATTTTCATCCAAGACATCTGCTCCCATACTTGCTGAGTAGCGAGTTCCCAGTTTGAAAATATGACCAATTTCGATACCACGGGCAAAGTTGAGAACACCTTTTCCATCTGGTGAAATTTCGCCCTCACGCACTTCACGGATATCTACATACTCAGCAGTGAAATCACGACCTGGATTAACACCAGTCAAGTGGTAGCCATCTTGGTTGGCACCAGCAACAGCATTGCGAAGATCTTGAACTTTACGATCTGCAATGATTTTCACATTTTCAGGTAGACCGACTGGTCCTAGAGAACCGAATCCTGCTGGAATGACAGCAGCGACTTCTTCTTCAGTGGCTACGTCAAAGAAATCCGCTCCCAAGTGGTTTTTCAATTTTACTTCATTAAGTTGGTCATTTCCTACTAGAAGGGCTGCGACAAGCTCACCATCTGCCATGTAGAAGAGAGTTTTGATAGTTTGCTCTTCTGGAACGTTTAGAAAGGCTGCTACTTCGTCAATAGATTTAACACCTGGTGTTTCCACGCGAGTCACTTCATTTTCAGTCACAACACGGTTGCTTGGTTTGTAGGCGTTAGTTGCCATTTCCAAGTTAGCTGCATAGCTTGACTCACTTGAATAGGCAATGGTATCTTCACCAGAAACCATCCATTTGAGCAATTCTGCCTTGATTTCTTTCTGTACATCTACAGGAATCTCATCAAATGATGCGACAGATTTATCTAACACTACCCAACGGTCAAGGTCTGTACGAACAGGTGTGATGGCCATAAATTCTTGGCTGTCCTTACCACCCATTGCTCCACCGTCACCGATGATGGCTTTGAAGTCCAAGCCACTACGAGTAAAGATACGCTCATAGGCTGCCTTGTACTCATCATAGGTTACATCCAAGCTATCATAGTTAGCGTGGAAGCTATAACCATCTTTCATGATGAATTCACGCGTACGAAGAAGTCCATTACGTGGACGTTTTTCATCACGGTATTTAGGCTGGATTTGGTACAAGTTTAGTGGCAATTGCTTGTAAGACTTGACAGAATCACGGACAATCGCTGTGAAGGTTTCTTCGTGAGTCGGGCCCAAGATAAAGTCTGATTTCTCACGATTTTTCAATTTGTACAAGTCTTCACCGTAAGTATCATAACGGCCAGATTCACGCCAAAGGTCAGCACTGAGAAGGGCTGGAGCCAACATCTCAACAGCACCAATCTTGTCAAATTCTTGACGCATGATCTTCTTAGCTTTTTCGATAACACGGTTAGCAAGTGGCAGGTAAGAATAGACTCCTGCTGATACTTGACGAACATAACCAGCACGCAACATAAGAGCGTGGCTGATAACTTGAGCATCGCTTGGCATTTCGCGAAGCGTTGGGATTAGCATTTTACTTTGTTTCATATTTTTCCTCTAATTCTTAAAAGAAGGTTCGCATGATGTCGTTCCATGTAACGGCGATCATCAAGACAACCATAATCACAACTCCAACTAGAGTAACATAGGTTTCAATTTCTTGTTTCAGTGGTTTGCGGCGAATAGCTTCAATAATATTGAGCACGATTTTCCCACCATCAAGTGCCGGGATAGGAATCAAGTTGAAAATCCCGATATTGATAGAAATCATAGCCAAGAAGAACAAAACATTCTCAAGACCATTTTTAGCAGCATCGCTACTTGCCTTAAAGATTGCAACAGGTCCACCTAACTTATTCAAGTCAGGTTGGAAAATCAAGTTTTTCAAGGCATTGAGAATGCGCAAAGCTGAGTCAGCTGCAGATGTGAATCCACCTACAAACATAGACCAGATATCCGATTTAAGTCTCGGTTGAACACCCAAAATATAACGCCCTTGGCTTTCCTCAGGTGTCACACTGACTTGTTTTTCAGTTCCATTTTCAGAGACTGTCACATCTAAAACAGGTGCTGTTTTATCCTTGGTCTCTGCTTCCACTGCCTGAATCAAATCTTGCCAGTTACTGATTTCGTGTGAACCGACTTTAGTGATTTGGGCCGTATTTTCAAGGCCGACTTTTGCTATCGCGCTATCAGGGATGATACTAAAGTTATTACTTTGTGTATCACGAACACCACCTTGCATGAAAATCAAAATCCAGAAGACGACAACTCCTAGGATAAAGTTATTCATGGGGCCTGCAAAGTTGGTAATCAATTTGCCCCAGACAGTTGCATTTTGATATTGAACGTCTAGCGGAGCGATACGAACTTCCGTTCCATCAGCTTCCACAATAGTTGCATCATGGTCTACGGAGAACGTTTTTTCCTCTTCCAAGACCAAACCTGTGATAAAGAGTTTATCCTCAAAGTCAAACTGGGTTACTTGCATCGGAAGAGCCGTTTGGTCGACCTTCTTACCAGAAAGATTGATGCGCTTAACCTTGCCATCTTCGGCTAAGGTCAAACTAACAGGAGTTCCTGTCTTAATCTCTGTGGTATCTTCACCCCAACCTGCCATGCGGACATAACCACCAAGCGGTAGGAGACGAATCGTGTAAGCAGTCCCGTCTTTCCCGATATGGGCAAAGATTTTCGGACCCATACCAATGGCAAATTCACGAACCAAAATTCCAGACTTCTTAGCAAAGTAGAAATGTCCGAACTCGTGAACCACCACGATAATTCCAAAAACAAGGATAAAGGTTAATAATCCTAACATTTAATATCTGTCCACCTTTCCTTAAAATAAGCCGAATAGGTGCATAATAGGGAACACGGCCAACATAGAATCAAAGCGATCTAGTACCCCCCCATGTCCAGGGATGAAGACCCCTGAATCCTTGACTCCAAAGTGGCGTTTCATAGCACTTTCAATCAAGTCACCCAATTGACCTGCAATACTAAAGAAAATAGCAAAGAGTGTCATTTTGTAAATACCATAAGGAAGGGCAACTGTACTATCCACTAACATAAAGATGAGTGTAACAAGCATGGCAGCTATAATACCACCAAAAGCTCCTTCGACTGATTTGTTAGGAGAAACTCTTGGAGCCAATCTTCTCTTGCCGAAATTCATTCCAACGAGATAAGCACCACTATCTGTTGCCCACACGATACAGAGAGCCAAGAGCGCTTTATCCAAGCCAGCGATTCGAGCATCGACTAAAGCGTTGAATCCAAAACCAACATAGAAACTCATGGCGATTGGGTATACAGCATCTTCAATGGTGTAATTCTTGCTAAAAACAGTGCAACCTAACATGATAAAAATCACAACACCATATGCGACAACATTCCCATCTACAGGTAAAAATGTCAAGTAGTTTTCTAGGGGGATTGTCAGTGCGAAAGTTGCTAGCAAGGTCAACAAACTCTCAGGGGTCATGGTGTTTAACCCTTTCATCTGGAGCAACTCACGAACTCCAAGCATGGCTAAAATTCCCATCACAATCTGTAGCCACAGCCCTCCAACCATCAAGAGTGGGATAAAGATAGCTAGGGCCAAAGCGGCAAATATGGTCCTCTTTATTAAGTCCTTTTTCATAATGTTCCTATACTCCTCCAAATCGACGATTGCGGCGGTTAAACTCTGCAATAGCTTCCTTTAAGGCTTCCTCATCAAAGTCAGGCCACAAGACATCTGTGAAATAAAGTTCACTATAAGCTGCTTGCCAAGGCAAGAAATTACTCAAACGAAGCTCGCCACTAGTTCGGATGATTAAGTCAGGATCGCGCAAAGTTTTCGGCAAATGTCCCGTAAAGAGATATTCCCCAATCAACTCTTCTGTAATATCACCGGGATTGATCTTAGCATCTAAAACATCCTGTGCAATCAACTTGACTGCCTGTGTAATCTCAGCTCGTCCACCATAATTAAGGGCAAAGTTGAGAATCAAACCTGTATTTAACTTGGTCAACTCTTCCGCTTTTTTCAAAACATCAAAGGTCTCTTTAGGCAAACGATCAGTCTCCCCAATCATTTGAATCTTCATGTTCTTTTGGTGCAATTCGGGAACATACTTATCATAAAATTCAACCGGAAGGTTCATGATAAACTTGACTTCCTGATCTGGACGTGTCCAATTTTCAGTCGAGAAGGCATAAACTGTCATAGCCTTGACACCCATATCACTAGCAGCAATCGCTACTGTTCTCAGAGCATCCATCCCAGCCTTATGCCCAAAGACACGTGGCTGCATTCGTTTTTTAGCCCAACGACCATTGCCATCCATGATAACTCCGATATGCGCTGGTACCATCGCTGGTGTTTCTGTTACTTTATCTTTTTTTAAAAATCCAAACATGATTGTATTCCTATTCAAAAATCTATCGTTTCATTATACCATATTTTTCGCTTTTCTTCTATCATATTCTCTTATTCTAAGGCGGAATTCCCCATAGGACTCCTATCTTTCTCAACTAACAAGCCTTGCATTTCCCAAAGAAAGTTGATACAATAAAACATAAAGATTTATCCTTGTTCAGTCACAGGGGTTTTTTATTGAAAGGATCTTATCATGTCAAAAAAACTACAACGTAAAAAACAATTAAGAAACAATCTTCGTCGCTCAGGCGCACTTTCAAACGCTGTAAACAAGGTTGTCGAAGAAACAAAAAAAGTTGTGAAACACGCTGAAAAAGCAGCAAGTGAAGCAGGAAAAGCTGTTTCTAAGCAAGTTGAAAAAACTGTAGAAGCAACTAAAGAACAAGCTCAAAAAGTTACAAGCTCTGTAGAGGAATTCGCAGCCAACCTAGGTGGACTTTCAGTAGATCGCGCTAAAACTTTCTACGATGAAGGGATCAAATCTGCAGCTGACTTCAAAAACTGGACAGAAAAAGAACTCCTTGCCTTGAAAGGAATCGGTCCAGCAACTATCAAGAAATTAAAAGAAAACGGCATTAAGTTCAAGTAATCTTTCTTGTTCCTTGCTTTTCCGTCAAAAACTTGTTAAAATATAGCCATTAGAGGTGTTTTGAGTCCCACATTTTACAGAAAGTGGCGGAGCTGAGAAATCCACAAATGTGTCAAAACTGGTTGCTAATGGATGAAATTTAAAAATGAAATATAAATGTCTTTTTGTTTTAAAGACGAGAGTTGCGGGCATCTGCCCGAAATTGGGTGGTACCGCGGATTAAACACATTCGTCCCTGTCAGATTGATGACAGGGGCGATTTTTATTTTGCACCCCTAGCCAAAGGAGGTTGTCATGAAACAATCTTTTAAAACAAGTAAGCTCTACTATGGTTTTCCTATCTTCATTTTAGGCTATCAGGACCAGAACTTTGGGCACAATATCACGACCTGCAGTTCCTCTTATAGCCTTGGCGATTGGCTAGTCATCGGGGTTGGTGCTGAGGAAAATGCGGCTGACCAGATTAAGCATTATCAACAGTTCACTGTGAATATCCCTGACGAAAACCTCATGCTTGAGATGGAACAGGCTGGCTTTATCAGCCATCGGGAGAAATTGAAACACCTAGGGCTTGACTACGAGATTTCTGAACGAACTCAGGCTCCGATTTTGGAGGCCTGTCCAGTCGTTTTGGATTGCCAGGTAGAACGGATTATCGAGGAAGATGGCATCTGCCATATCTTTGCTAAAATTCTCGAGCGACTAGCTGATCCAGAGCTCTTAGATGACAAGGGACATTTTAAAAATGACCGCTTTGCGCCGACTTACTTTATGGGGGACGGCCACCAGCGCGTTTATCGTTATCTGGACGACCGAGTCGATCCCATGGGGAGCTTTATCAAGAAAGCGAGGCAGAAGAATGACAAGAGCAACATTACCTGAACGAATCGAAACGGAGCGTCTGGTCTTACGAGTCCGTACAGTAGCGGATGCTGAGGATATTTATGCCTACGCTAGTCTCCCAGAAGTTTCTTACCCAGCAGGCTTTCCACCTGTCAAGACCTTGAAAGATGAGATTTATTACCTAGAGCATATCCTTCCCGATCGTAATGAAAAGGAAAATCTCCCAGCAGGCTATGGAATTGTGGTCAAAGGGACTGATAAAATCATCGGCTCTGTTGATTTCAACCATCGCCACGAAGATGATGTGCTGGAGATTGGCTATACTTTGCACCCCGACTATTGGGGCCGAGGTTATGTACCAGAAGCGGCGCGTACCTTGATTGACTTAGCTTTTAAAGAATTGGGGCTTCACAAGGTAGAATTGTCTTGCTTTGGCTACAATGTCCAAAGTCAACGAGTCGCTGAGAAGCTTGGTTTCACCCTTGAAGCTCGCATCCGAGACCGCAAAGATGCTCAGAGCAACCGCTGTGACAGTCTCATATATGGCTTGCTGAAGAGTGAGTGGGAAACTCAAGGTCAACATTAAAAATAGAAATAACTAGAAAGGACACACACATGTCTAAAGAACTTTCACCTAAATACAATCCAGCTGAGGTTGAGGCTGGTCGTTACCAAAAATGGCTTGATGCCGATGTTTTCAAGCCTTCAGGCGATAAAAAGGCTAAGCCATATTCTATCGTCATTCCACCACCAAACGTAACTGGGAAACTCCACCTTGGTCACGCTTGGGATACGACTCTTCAGGATATCATCATCCGTCAAAAACGTATGCAAGGCTTTGATACGCTTTGGCTTCCTGGTATGGACCACGCGGGGATTGCAACTCAGGCTAAGGTTGAGGAGCGCTTGCGTGGTGAGGGCATCAGTCGTTACGACCTCGGTCGTGAGAAATTCCTTGAGAAAGTCTGGGAATGGAAAGATGAATATGCCACTACTATCAAGGAACAGTGGGGCAAGATGGGGCTCTCTGTAGACTACTCTCGTGAGCGTTTCACCCTTGATGAAGGTTTGTCAAAAGCCGTGCGCAAGGTCTTTGTGGATCTATACAAGAAAGGCTGGATCTATCGTGGTGAGTTTATCATCAACTGGGACCCAGCAGCTCGCACAGCCCTTTCTGATATCGAGGTGATCCACAAGGACGTGGAAGGTGCCTTCTACCACATGAACTACATGCTGGAAGACGGCTCACGCGCCCTTGAAGTTGCGACAACTCGTCCTGAGACTATGTTTGGGGACGTTGCCGTTGCGGTCAATCCAGAAGACCCACGCTACAAGGACTTGATTGGTAAAAACGTCGTCCTTCCAATCGCTAATAAACTCATCCCAATCGTTGGGGACGAACACGCAGATCCTGAGTTTGGTACGGGTGTCGTGAAAATCACACCTGCCCACGATCCAAACGACTTCTTAGTTGGTCAACGCCATAACTTGCCACAAGTTAACGTCATGAACGACGACGGAACCATGAATGACTTGGCCTTCGAATTTGCAGGCATGGACCGTTTTGAAGCTCGTAAAGCAGTCGTTGCTAAGTTGGAAGAAATCGGTGCCCTTGTTAAAATCGAAAAACGTGTTCACAGTGTTGGTCACTCAGAGCGTACAGGTGTCGTGGTTGAACCACGCTTGTCTACGCAATGGTTTGTCAAGATGGACCAATTGGCTAAGAATGCCATTGCAAACCAATACACAGATGATAAGGTTGAATTCTACCCCCCTCGTTTCAACGATACCTTCCTCCAATGGATGGAAAATGTCCATGACTGGGTAATCTCTCGTCAGCTCTGGTGGGGTCACCAAATCCCTGCTTGGTACAATGCTGAGGGTGAAATGTACGTTGGTGAGGAAGCTCCAGAAGGTGACGGATGGACTCAGGACGAAGACGTCTTGGATACTTGGTTCAGTTCTGCCCTTTGGCCATTCTCAACTATGGGCTGGCCTGATGTCGATTCAGAAGACTTCAAACGTTACTTCCCAACGTCAACCTTGGTAACAGGTTACGATATCATCTTCTTCTGGGTGTCTCGTATGATCTTCCAATCTTTGGAATTCACTGGTCGTCAGCCATTCCAAAACGTCCTGATTCACGGTTTGATTCGCGACGAGCAAGGACGCAAGATGTCTAAGTCACTCGGTAACGGGATTGACCCAATGGATGTTATCGAGAAATATGGTGCCGATGCCCTCCGTTGGTTCCTTTCAAATGGTTCTGCACCAGGGCAAGACGTGCGCTTCTCTTATGAGAAAATGGATGCTTCTTGGAACTTCATTAACAAGATTTGGAACATCTCTCGCTACATCCTCATGAACAATGAAGGCTTGACCCTTGAGCAAGCAACTGCCAATGTGGAAAAAGTTATTAACAAGGAAGCTGGAAACGTTACTGACCGCTGGATTCTCCACAACCTCAATGAAACGATCGGAAAAGTCACTGAAAACTTTGACAAGTTTGAGTTTGGTGTCGCTGGCCACATCCTCTACAACTTCATTTGGGATGAATTTGCGGACTGGTACGTTGAGTTGACCAAGGAAGTCCTTTATAGCGATAATGAAGAAGAGAAAGTCATCACACGTTCTGTTCTCCTTTATACTTTGGACAAGATCCTTCGTCTCCTTCACCCAATCATGCCATTCGTGACAGAGGAAATCTTTGGACAAATCTCAGAAGGCTCTATCGTCACAGCGGAATACCCAACTGTTAACCCAGCCTTTGAAGACCTTGCAGCTCACACGGGTGTCGAAAGCCTCAAAGACTTGATCCGTGCCGTTCGGAATGCGCGTGCGGAAGTAAACGTAGCACCAAGCAAGCCAATCACCATCCTTGTTAAGACAAGCGATAGCGACTTGGAATCCTTCTTTAACAGCAATGTCAACTACATCAAACGCTTCACAAATCCAGAACACTTGGAAATTGCATCAACCATCCCTGCACCTGAACTCGCTATGTCAAGCGTCATCACAGGAGCAGAAATTTACTTGCCACTCGCAGACCTCCTCAATGTCGAAGAAGAATTGGCTCGTCTCGATAAGGAACTAGCTAAATGGCAAAAAGAACTGGATATGGTCGGTAAGAAGCTCTCTAACGAACGCTTCGTAGCCAATGCCAAACCAGAAGTCGTCCAAAAAGAACGCGACAAACAAGCCGACTACCAAGCCAAATACGACGCGACCGTCGCACGTATTGATGAGATGAAGAAGTTGGTGAAATAAACACAGAAACACGGTGATGAGCCGTGTTTTTTGGGGAATTGCTGAAACAACTGGTGTTGTAAAGAATAGAATGGATTTATTTGATCCTTATTTTGACATAATCGAAAAGGTTGGTGGCAAAAATCTAAGGGGCGTGTGCGTTTGACTGCCAAAGAATTTGAAAAAACCAAGGAGTTTCAATCGGATTTTATTTTATCCTTGGTTACCAATCTAGATGACATTTCAAAGTTAGTATTAATCGATAATCCATTGAATCATTTTGAATTTAAAAAGAGTATCATAAAGAATGAAGTTATAGAATACAGAAGTCTTGAAGATTTGTATTAGTTCCCTTTAACTTTTCCAATTGAAGGAACGAGAAGTATTGACAGGTCAACGACTAAACGAACTAGAAATCAATAGTAATCGATTGCCCAAGTTTAAAAATGGTGAAATCGAGATTGAATTCATCTGGATTGATACCGAAAACCCACCAATCGATGCCATCGGCTGGATAGCAAAGAAATAAAAAGTCCGCTGTTTTTTTGTTTTGTGTTTTACAGTTTTTTCTTGACAAGTATTTCTTTTTTATGGTATCCTTTTATGCAACAAGTGTTGCGCAACAGATGTTGCGCGAAAGGAGTCTTATGCCACCCAAGGTTAAATTTAGTAAAGAGGCTATGATTGGGATAGCTTTACAATTGGTGAGAGAAGAGGGAATGGCTAGTTTGACAGCTAGAGCATTAGCGGAGAAACTAGGAGCCACACCGAGAGTCATTTTTGGGCAATTTGCTAATATGTCTGAGTTACAAGCAGAGGTTATTGGTGCTGCGGAAATGGTCGTGGTGGAGTATATTCGCAAGGCCTTAGAAGATGAGAAGCCTTTTCGATCTGTCGGGGTTGCTTATATACTTTTCGCCTCAAAAGAGCCTCAACTCTTTCAATTGCTTTTCCAAAATCCTAGTAAAGATCCCATTCGTCGCTTTCAAGATTTTCTTCCCATGAAGGATCATAGTTACCAATTGGTTCTGGATTCGATTGTCGCAGACTATCCTTTGACTGTAGAGGAGGCTAGTCGATTGTACCAGCATCTATTTATCTACTCACATGGGATGGCCTCTATGGTTGCTTCTGGTATTTATCAATTCAGCATGGAAGAAGTAATTGGATTAATGACAGAGGTTTGTCAGTCGCTCATCAAAGAAATGGTAGGAAAAAAATGATTCAACTAGAAAATATTCACAAAAGTTACGGCCAAACCAAGGTTTTAAAAGGGATTGACTTGCAGATTCAAGACCAGGATAATGTGGTTATCCTCGGCCCTTCTGGATCGGGAAAGTCAACTCTCTTAAACGTGTTATCAGGCTTAGAAAAGGTAGATGAGGGGCATATCCTCATTCAAGGGCAAGATTTATCACAACTCGCGGATGCTCAATTGACAGCCTTTAGACGTGAGAAGATTGCCTTTATCTTCCAGCAGTATTATTTATTGCCTAATCTGACAGTCAAACAGAATGTAAAGATGGGGGCAGACCTGGCAAACAATCATGACTTTTTGCAGATCATAGAAGATTTGGGACTTGGCGATAAGCTAGACAAGTATCCGAGTGAATTGTCGGGTGGGGAACAGCAGAGAGTCTCTATTGCCCGGGCCTTGGCCAAAAAGCCAGAGATTCTTTTCTTAGATGAGCCGACGGGAGCCCTCGATGAAGAAACAGGGCGCAAGATTCTCGACTATATCTGGAAACTGAAGGAAAAGCTCGGCTTTACCCTCATCATGGTGACGCACAACCAAAATATTGCGGATATGGCCAGAACCATCATTCGAGTCAATAGTGGCAAGATTACCGAAGTTGTGACCAATGATCAGCCTCAGACTGCTTATGAGATTGGATGGTAAGCCATGTTTTCAGTAAAAGATATTCGAAAATTAGTTGTCGTCAGCATCATTGGGGCTTGTGCGGTCTTTGTGGCCAATCTCTTCTTAAATTTTTACTTGGACATCGAGCAATTAGAGATTTCGAAAACCAATCCCATGATTCAGACCTACTATGATGCCCAGGTTTCGCTTTCTTGGATGGTGGCCATGGTCAGTGGGGTCGTCTTGTCCTTGACGTCGGTCCTTCTCATGTGTTTTTATATCAAACAATTTGTCGATGACCACAAGGAACAATTAGGAATTTTAAAGGCCTTGGGCTACAGTAATGGCCAGTTGGCTAAACGATTTTGGGCCTTTGGACTGAGTTTTGGAGCTGGAGCGCTTCTTGGCTATTTAGCTTCTTTTCTTATAATGGAGCATTTTTATGACTTTCGTAATGAGAAGGGGATCCTGCCAGAAATCACCATTCATTTTCATTGGCAGCTCTTGCTTGCTTTGGTGATCCTGCCAACGGTATTTTTTATGCTTCTCGCGATTGGCTATGCTAGAAGACAATTACAAACGCCGACTCTTCGCTTATTGAAAAAATCTCCAACACCAATCAAGGCTCAAAGGAGAAAGAGGGCTCCTAAGAAAGAGAAGGCCTTCCTAAAAGAGCTGTCCTCATCACTGATTTGGGGGAGAAAATCTATACTGTTTTTTGTAGTCTTTGGCTCTATGTGTTTTGCGGCCATGGTTCAATTGTCCTTTGGCCTCAGGGATTACACAGATGATATCATCCAAACCATGATGATCATGATTGGCTTGATCCTTTCTTTCTCGATACTCTTTTTGTCATTGGGGATTGTGGTCTCTGAAAGTCGCGAAACCTTGGCTCTTATGAAGGCTTTTGGCTACACCGATCGTGAATGCCAAGGTCATATTCTCGCTCCTTATCGTTTTTGGGCTTATCTAGGATTTGTTTTAGGGACGGCTTATCAATACGGTATCATGGAAATCTTGATTGGTATAATCAAAGATACGGTTCCTGAAAAGATTGAGCATCACTTTGATGGGAATGCTTGCTTCTGGACTTTGATCGGTTTTGCTGTGGTTTATGAAAGCCTCTTTTATCTATCCAACAGAAAACTCCAAAAACAAACCATCAAAGAAGTGCTCTTAGCTGAATAAATAGAAAAGGTTGGCTTTCCCAGCCTTTTTCTTTATGTGACTTTCACTCCGTCTCGCTCCGTTAGGTGCGAGTCACATAACACAAAAAATCTCTTAGATTCATTTCTAAGAGATTTTTTCTTTCTCTCCCCTCACAACCAGCCTTCTTCTTCGGCAGTTTTGGCTGCTTCGGTTCGGTTGCTGGCGCCTAGTTTGGAGAGGATATTGGTCATGTAATTACGGACGGTGCCGTTTGAGAGGTAGAGCTTGTCAGCAATTTCTTGGTTGGAGAGGCCTTGGGCAACTCCATGCAAAACAGCGACTTCCTGCTCGGTCAAGGGATTGGGATGAGTCATCATGACTTCCATCAGCTCTGGAGAATACTCCTTGCGCCCCTCTAACACCGTATGCAGGGTTTGCATGAGCTCGGCGATGCTCCGCTCTTTCAAGACATAGGCGTCTACTCCTGCTTTGACCGCTCGTTCAAAATAACCTGGGCGTTTAAAGGTCGTAACGATAACTACCTTGGTTTCAGGTACTTCTTGTTTGATCCACTCGAGAGCTTCGAGTCCCGTCTTGACTGGCATTTCAACGTCAAGGATGGCAATATCTACTGCTTCTTTCCCCAAAATCTCAATAGCCTCGGCTCCATTTTTCGCCTGCAAGACAGTCTCTACATCTGGCTGAAAACTTAAGAGCTGGCACATGGCGTCTCTAAGCATACTTTGATCTTCTGCGACTAATACTTTCATCTACTTTCTCTCCTTATAAGGTTATAAGGCAGATGCACGCGCACCTCTGTTGGATGTTTCAAGCTGACCAGCTCTACTTGACCTGAGAAGGCTGCAACACGATCTCGGACTGTATGGAGTTCATTTCCTTTTACAGTTGCAAAACCTTTCCCATCATCTCTGACCGTCAATAGCAATTCCTGATCTGTACGTTCCAGTTTTAGATAGGCTTTTTCAGCACTGGAATGTTTGATGATATTGGTCGCCAGTTCTAACAAAATCATAGCAGCCGTCGACTCCACATCCTGGGTCAGGCTAGCCTTGTCCAATTGATTGTCAACCTCAACCTCAATTCCAGCAATCTCCAGCATCTTTTTGACAGTTTCAAGCTCTGATGCTAGAGTCCGTGATTTCAGATTTTCCACGATGGTTCGTACTTCATTCATAGAATCCTTGCTGATCTGGTGAATTTCTTTTAATTCCTTCTCCACCTGTGGATAGGCCTGCATCTGAAATAACTGCAAGGCTAAATCTGTCTTGACACTCAGCATAGCAAAGGTATGCCCCAGACTATCATGCAAATCCTGACCGATACGACTGCGTTCATTTTCAGCAAGCAATAAATTTATCTGAGCATTTTGCTTGGCCTGGGCTTCTTTCAAATCCTCGACAATGCGAATCCGAACCAAACCCAATGTCATCAAATCGACAAAAGTAAGAATCCCAAGCTCAAAGGCTACAGCCTCAGTTTCGACTGACTGAAACATCATGAGTTGTCCAACAACAAGAACTTGAGCAAGGAGAAAAGTCCAGACATGAAGAGAACGTAAGCTACGCACTCTAAAATGATAAATCAAGAGATTGGCAAGGAAAAAGAAGAACCAGACATAGTTGCCATAAATAAAGACGGTATTCCCAGCTACATAGGCTAGCATGATAATCCAAAAGAGCCAGGATAATCGCTGACTCTTGGTTGTCAAAACGCCTAAGTAAGCCACCACAAATAGAATATCAACTAGTAAATGCCAGCTAGGAATTTCCCCAACTACTGCAGAGAGGATAGGGAAAACCATAAAAATCAAACTGGCCCAAAACATATAGTGTATGCTTTTCAGTCTTTCAAGCATTAAGCATTCTCCTTATGACCTTGAAGGTAAATAGTCAAACCAAATAAAACTGCTGAAAAAACAAGTAGATAAACTGTGGATGATAAATTGATGCCTCCCTCGTTTAAGAAGGTCTTGAGCAATTCCATCAACTGATAGGTTGGTAGACACTTCCCGATTGCTTGCATCCAGTCTGGAAATAAAGTGATGGGCATCCAGAGTCCGCCTAAAACAGCCAAGCCTAGATAGAGAAGATTGCCCACGACAGACATCAGCTGACTAGACGGTAAGAGTGTCAGGATCAAACCAAGCGCTACAAAGGCTATACTTCCCGCAATCAGCAAGAGCGCAGCCCCAATCCAGCTTCCTAAAGGCATATCCACACCTCTGACCAAGTGCCCAACTGAGAAAACAACCAGGATTGAAACCAAATAATCAACCATCATACTTGTTATCTTTGATAGATAATATTCTACCATATTTACTGGAGTATGGCGTAATGTTTTCTGCCAGTTGTTGATTTTATCGGTATGTAAAACAGCTGGGAATGAAAACATAGCTGTCGACATCATAGAAAAGGCCGTCATAGAGATAAGGTAGTCGCGCATAAAATTAGCTGGCCCATCTGGTGTATCCTGGTACATGCCTGAAAAGAATAAATAGAAGGCCGTCGGCATCCCTACGGATAATAGATAATAGACTAATTGTCGTTTGGTCAATAGAAATTCTATCTTGTTTAGTGCGATCCATCGTTTCATCTTAGTCATCTCCCTTTTGTGTTTCTTCAAAGATTGTATCTAGCAAGCTACGGTTATTGACTTCAATTTCTTGTATCCTACAGCCTGCCTGGACTAACAGTTGCCAAAAAGCATCCGCTTCGCGTGTGACTACTTGCAGGGCATCTTGTTTTTGTGACCAGTTTTCAATCAAGTTTGACTGCTCAACGACTTCCTTATAAGCCAGAGGTAGGATAAAGTGCTTTTCAATCTCTTCACTGCGCATAGCTAGTGGTGTCGTATCACGAATCAATTCTCCCTTATTTAAGACCAAAATCCGGTCTGCTGTATGCTCTACTTCCTCAATATAATGAGACGAATAGAGAATGGTGACTCCCTGCGCTTTTAAGTCTTGGACAATTTCCCAAAAACGTTGACGAGTTGAGGTATCCATGGCCGCAGTTGGCTCATCTAAAAAGACAAGCTTTGGTCGGCCTATCAAGGTCAAGACAAATGAAAAGAGACGCTTTTGCCCACCTGACAATTTTTCTGCCAATTGTTCTTTTTGCTTCTTGTCAAACTGCAATAGTTGATCGATCTCCTGGTTGTTCAAGGGATTTGGATAAATACTTTGAAAGAAAGCAATCAACTCTTTGACCTTTAATTTCTGAACGATGACATTTTCTTGAGGGAGGTAGCCTCTAATATAGTCTAACTTAGAGCTCGTCACTGGCAAGCCTTGAATGGATACTTGACCGCTGGTAACTAGCTTATCTCCAAGTAAACAATCTAAGAGTGTGGTCTTTCCAGCACCATTGGGCCCAATCAAGGCGACACATTCACCTTCAGCTACCTCAAAGGAAATATCCTTCAAAATAGCCTTGCCCTTGATGTTCTTATTTAAGCCTTCTACCTTAATCATGTTCATGATACTCTCCTTTCAGCCACTCCTTCCCCATCGGAAAGGCGATAAAAATCATAAATCCTAGACCCCAAGCACCGCGAATGACTTGGTGAAGGAAGGCTTGGTCAAACCACCCTGTAAACATTTCGACCAACCATACCACTAGTGATAGTGCAATAAAGAGATAGAGAATCGCTTTTTTCATTTTTCAAACTCCTTTTTCACATCTGAGATCAATTTCAAACCTTCTCGAATCAACCAAGACATCATACCAAATCCTGCAAATAACTCCCAAGGAAAATGATAGAAGCCTTCGTCCAATCCTGAAAACATGAGATAAGTCATGACTCCTGCTGCTACTAAACTCATTGCGACAATTACTTTATGTTTCATTTTTTCTTCCTCCATTTGATACATCTATTATAATTCTTTGAAGGTTGTGTCACTAGAAGCTTCTGTCATGAGGAAATATGACAAATGTCACAAAAAAAGAAAGTTGATTTCTCAACTTTCTTTTTTCTATTATTTAATCTTTATTCCACACTGAAAAGATATGGGTAAACTGGTTGTTGACCTTGGTGAATTTCTACTTCAACATCTTCGAATTCTTCTGCGATTTCTTGAGCAATTTCATTTGCCAATTCTTCACTTCCGTCTTCTCCGACATAGAAAGTTACGATTTCACTGTCTTCGTCCAACATATGTTTCAAAGTTTCAGTCAAGGTTTGGTGCATGTCAGGGTTTGATACGAGGATCTTACCATCTACCATACCAAGATTATCATTTTCATGGATTTCCAAACCATCGATAGTTGTATCACGAACGGCTGTTGTTACACTACCGCTGATGACATCGCCAAGAGCTGCAGTCATGCGTTCTTTATTTTCTTCGATTGATTTGCTTGGATCAAAGGCAAGAAGACTAGTCAATCCTTGAGGAATTGTACGAGCTTCTACCACAACAGCTGGTTGCTCTAAGACTTCAGTTGCTGATTGAGCTGCCATGAAGATATTTTTGTTATTTGGCAAGAAGATGATATTGCGAGCATTAACTTGCTCAACAGCCTTGACGAAGTCTTCTGTCGAAGGGTTCATAGTTTGTCCACCTTCGATGACATAATCCACACCTTGTGCACGGAAGATGTCTGCCAAGCCTTGTCCAGCTACTACTGCGATAAGGGCATATTCTTTTTCTTCAGCTGGCTTGCTAACTTGAGCTGCTTCTTTTTCTACTTGCGCTTCGTGTTGGTTACGCATGTTATCGACTTTAACCTTAACCAAGCTACCGTATTTAAGACCTTCTTGCAAGACAAGTCCTGGATCTTCTGTATGGACGTGAACTTTAACGATTTCATCGTCATTAACAACAAGTAGAGAATCCCCAAGATTGTTCAAGTAGTTACGGAATTCTTCGTAGTCAAAGTCTTTAGCATAAGTTGGGCCTTGTTTGAGGGCAACCATGATTTCAGTACAGTAACCAAAAGTAATGTCTTCTGTTGCCACATGTCCAGCTACAGACTTGTGGTGTTCAGCATTGATCATTTCACTCATGTTTGCGGGAGTAGCAACAAAGTCCTCAGAAGCGCTGTATTCACCAGTAAGAGCTGAAAGGAAACCTTCATAGATGAAGACCAAACCTTGACCACCTGAGTCCACAACTCCAACTTCCTTCAAGACTGGAAGCATTTCAGGAGTTTTAGCAAGAGCTGCTTTAGCTCCTTCTAAGGCCGCACGCATAACTTCAACTGCGTCATCTGTTTGCTCTGCTTTTTTCTTAGCCCCGATGGCAGCTCCACGTGATACAGTCAAGATAGTTCCTTCAACTGGCTTCATAACAGCCTTGTAGGCTACTTCTACACCAGATTGGAAGGCAAGGGCCAAATCTTGACCTGTAAGTTCATCTTTTTCCTTGATAGCTTGTGAGAATCCACGGAAAAGTTGAGAAGTGATAACTCCTGAGTTTCCACGCGCACCCATCAAAAGACCTTTAGCCAAGATACTTGCAGCCTCACCAACTGTTGAAGCTGGTTTGTCTGCGACTTCCTTAGCACCATTTTCGATAGTCATCCCCATGTTTGTTCCTGTATCTCCATCTGGAACTGGGAAGACGTTCAATGAATTGACATATTCGGCTTGCTTGTTCAAACGAGTTGAAGCAGCCTGTACCATTTCTTGAAATAAGCTTGTAGTAATATTTGACACGATTATTCTCCTACAACTTTGATATTTTGAATGTAGACATTCACAGTTTGCGCAGTGATTCCAAGTTGGTTCTCTAAACTAAAGCGAACGCGCTCTTGGATGTTTTTTGAAACTTCACTGATTTTTGTACCGTAGCTCAATACAGTATATACATCAACTGCAATGCTACCGTCTTCAGCTGCTTTAACGACTACACCTTTTGAATAATTTTCCTTACCAAGAAGGGCTTGGAAATTATCTTTGAGGGCATTTTTACTAGCCATACCGACTACACCAAAAATTTCAGTTGCTGCACCACCTACGACAGTAGCGATTACATCATCTGTCAGTTCGACTTGACCATCTTTTGTATTAATTTTTACAGTCATTTTTTTTACCTCAAATAGTTGATACTCTATTTTATCATATTTCAGCCCAACTGTAAAAGCAGAATGATGTATCATCGGATATTTGCTTGATTTTTCAAATGATTTCAGCTTTCGAGCAAAAGAAAAAGACCCTGTAGGTCTTTTCATGTTTATTAAACTCGTTCTACTTTTCCTGATTTCAAAGCACGAGCTGAAGCCCAAACTTTTTTAGGTTTACCATCGATAAGAACAGTAACTTTTTGAAGGTTTGGTTTTACGGCACGTTTAGTTTGGTTCATCGCGTGTGAACGGTTGTTTCCTGATACAGTCTTACGACCTGTAAAGTAACATACTTTAGCCATTGTGTTTTCCTCCTATTAGATCTAATATAGCGGATGTGCTAGCACCACATACCGTACTATGTTATCACACTTTCTCCATTTTGGCAAGGGAATTGGAAGACTTTTTTAATGAACATAGACAACTTCTAATTTTCCAAAAGCTACCTCTCCACGGATAATCAAGGTTTTACTTGTAGGAGCTACCGGAGCATCTGCCTTGGCTACTCCACAAGAAGTCTCCACCTTCAGATCCACTCTCCAGTGTTGGGGCACATAGATAACTGCATTCCCTAAATTGACTTCTACCTTCAAGGTTGCACTATCGCCTAACATCTCTGCATTGTCATAATAAATCTTGGCATTCCCACAGCTAACTTCAAACTGGTCTTCTACCAAATCTTGGTCCTGCTTGTAAAAGGTTCCACTACCAAAGGCTACTTCCTTTTCTGTAAGGATAGTCTTTTCACCGTCATACCACCATTTCTTTCCGCTCCATGTTTTGTTAGAATTAGTCAACAAACCAACTCCGAGAACGATTAGCACTCCAGCCCAGAACAGTGACTGATTGGGAATCGGTAAAATGTCATAAAAATGATTGGCAATCAATAGGGCCACTAGGGCTGTAAAAGAGGCTGAAGTGAGGTGGCGACGAAGGATTGCCTCAACTGATTGATAGGCAAAAAATCCAATACCAATCAAGGGCCAAATCTGCCCTCCAAATGAAGGGATTCCAAAATTCCCCTGTAACAATACTAAAGCTGCCAATACTAGCAACACAATACCAAATGCTTTCTTTTTCATCTTCTTACCTCATGTTTCTTAGATTTTCTTTTAGGAGGGATTGGTAATGCCGTGACACGTGCACCTCCTTGTGGGTCTGATAAAAGGAAATAGTGCCTGTCCCTGAGAAGGACTTGTCCACCGAGTAGACCTGCCGAAGATTGGCAATGGTCGACTTGGATACCCGACTGAAATAGCGAGGCAGGATGGACTCTAACTCATAAAGCTTGAGCCGAACCTCGTAGGCTTCTTTCTGGGTGTGGGCGTAAATCTTGCTACCTTCTGTCTCAAAAAAGAGAATTTCTGACAAGTCTAAGTAGTACTCACCCGTCCCCTTATAAAAGATCAACCTAGGAGCCTTGGTTTCTTGCAAGAGTCTTTGCAAATCAGCTATTTCATCTGTCAGGGCTGCAGCCTTGATGACAATCTCTGTCTCAGTTAATTCACTATCAATCTCGATTCGTAACTTCATCCTATCTCCTTTCTGCATCTACTATACCAAAGGCCAGAAGACTTTACAAGGGCAAAAAAGCAAGTGGTCACTTTTGACCCGTAAGTGGTTACGAGCCCAAGCCCACTTGCTTTGCTTTTTACAAAATAAAGAAGAGAATTCCCCAGAGGAGTCCACAGGCGTAGCCAACTAAAACATCCTTGGGATAATGAACACCCCCTAAAACTCGCACCAGACCGAGAAGAGCTGATAATACCAATAAAATCAAGCCCACAGGCAGATTTGTGTGCAGACAAGCCATGGAAATGATGGTGGCTGAAAAGACGTGGCGACTAGGCATTGAATTGCCAGAACTGTCCTTGTCCAGTAGCGGGATAATTTCCCAAGCTTCATAAGGACGGGGTTGATTGATCCACTTACGAACAAGCGTCAATAGGACAAAGCCAGAAGCCGGCACTAAGATATAAGTATAAAGGTCGTTCCCCAATCCCTTACTTATAAAACTTGTTCCCAGTAAGGTCAAGTATGCCAAGGGCATCAGAACTGTCATCATGCGATTAAAGACTCGCATCAATTGTAATCCTTGTGGATGTCGAAGAAGACTTGATTTCCTCTTGTCATACCACTCTTGATAGTTTTTCATATATTTTCTCGTTATTTTTAGATTTTACACAAGAAGCCTGTTAGCTTCTCCTACTCTAGTATAGTGTAGAAAAAGAAGGCCGTCAAGCCTTCTTTTAGTTTATTCTTCTACTTCATCTTCTGTAAATTGACTATTGTAGAGGTCAGCATAGAAACCACCCTGAGCCATAAGCTCCTCATGATTGCCTTGCTCGATGATATTTCCATCTTTCATGACAAGAATCAAATCAGCATTACGGATAGTTGACAAGCGATGGGCAATGACAAAGGACGTACGTCCCTCCATCAAACGGTCCATGGCTTTCTGAATCAACTCCTCTGTACGTGTGTCGACTGAAGATGTCGCTTCATCAAGAATCAAGAGCGGAGCATCTTTGAGAAGGGCACGAGCAATGGTTAAGAGCTGTTTCTGTCCGACTGACAAGGTCACTGTATCATCTAAAACAGTATCGTAGCCATCTGGTAGAGTCATGATAAAGTGGTGGATTCCGACTGCTTTTGCTGCTTCAATCATTCGTTCATCACTAATCCCTGTTTGGTTGTAGATGAGATTATCACGAATGGTTCCTTCAAAGAGCCAAGTATCCTGTAAAACCATTGAAAAGGCATCGTGCACTTCTGAACGTTTCATCTTCTTGGTATTCACACCATCAATGCGAATGCTTCCCTTATCAATCTCATAGAACTTCATCAAGAGATTAACAATGGTCGTCTTCCCAGCTCCGGTTGGTCCAACAATGGCAATCTTTTGCCCTGCATGAGCTGTCGCAGAAAAGTCATGAACGATGGTTCGCTCAGGTGTGTATCCAAAGGAAACTTGATCAAAGACTACTTCACCTTTCGTATCAGTCAATTGTGTTTCCTTATGAGATTCGTCTTCCATCTCAGCTTCACTTAGAAATTCAAAGACACGGGTCATAGCTGCACTGGCTTGTTGTAAGCTGGTAATCCCTTGGGCAATCTGTGATAAGGGTTGAGAGAAGGTACGAACATAAACCATAAAGGCTACGATAATCCCAATACTGATATGGCCTTCAAGAGCCAAGGCAGCACCGACGATAACAACCAATACATAACTAAAGTTTCCGACAAAGAACATAGCAGGCATCATGATGCCAGAAATAAACTGAGATTTCCAGATACTATCATGTAGATTTTGATTCAATCCTGCGAATGTTTCTTTAGTTGGTTCCACAGCATTATAGCTGGTCACAACATTGTGGCCAGAGTACATTTCTTCTACATAACCGTTTACGGCTGCTAGGTTGTTTTGCTGGGCTTTAAAGTAACCCTGTGACTTAGCCATAATCACTGAAACCGCAGCAAAACCTACAAGGGTTGAAACAACTGTTACCAATGCCAAAATCCAGTTCATGCCAAACATGGTAATCAAAACAGCGATTAGCAAGAAGCTAGCTGAGATAACGGTCCCTAGACTTTGGTTGAGTGACTGTGCTGCTGTATCAACGTCATTGGTTACACGTGAAAGAGTGTCCCCTTGAGAATGACGGTCAAAATAAGCAAGAGGCAAACGATTAATCTTTTCAGCGATAGCCGTCCGCAAGCGTTTTGAAAAATGTTGGATACTCGTTGAAAAAATATAGGCTTGTGTATAGTTGAGAATGGCACCAAGCACATACAAAATAGCTAAAAAGCTGGCGATACTTGACACAGCTACCAAATCGATTTCTGTAGCCAAGCCATCTGAAATCAAGTTGGTGATTTCCTTAATCTTAGTTGGTCCATAAACCGTGATGATGCTTGAACATACAGCCGCCACAACCGCAACTAGTAGAGGAAGTTGGAGACCTGCTAGAAAAGGTTTATATTGTTTCCAAAAGGACATCTTCTTATTTTCCATGTTCCAATTCCTCCTTCGATAGTTGTGAATAGGCAATTTCTTGGTAAACTTCGTTGGTCGCAAGAAGTTCCTTGTGGGTGCCTTGTCCCACGACTTTACCTTGATCCAATACTAAGATCAAGTCAGCATCCATAATTGTTGAAATACGTTGGGCAACGATTAACTTAGTCATAGATTGCGTTTTTTCAGCTAATTCTTGGCGCAAGATACGATCTGTCTTGTAGTCCAAGGCCGAGAATGAATCGTCAAAAATGAGAATTTCTGGCTTACGAGCCAAGGCACGCGCAATGGCCAAACGTTGTCTTTGACCTCCTGAGAAGTTAGTCCCACCTTGAGCCACTTCTGAATTTAGACCTGCTTCCTTATCCTCGATGAAGCTTTTAGACTGGGCCAACTCCAGAGCTTGCCACATAGCAGTCTCGCTTAGCGGAGTTTCTGGACTCTTACCAAAGTCGAGATTGCCCTTGACATCTCCAGAGAAAAGGACTGCTTTTTGTGGGATATAGCCGACTTTATTCCGCAAATCTTCCAAATCATAATCCTGCACATTGACACCGTCTACTAGGATTTCCCCATCAGATACATCATAAAAACGAGGCAAGAGGTTCACAAGCGTAGATTTACCAGAACCAGTTGAACCGATAAAGGCGACCGTTTGACCAGCTTCTGCCTTGAAGCTAACATGTTCCACAACTGCTTCTGAATTTTTAGAATAGCGGAAGGTTACATCACGGAATTCTACTTGACCTTGAATAGAGGAATCTGCCGTCTGTGGTTGACTAGGATTTTCAATAGAAGAATGCAAGTCTAGCACTTGATTGATACGTCCTGCAGAAACCAAGGTACGAGGAAGGACGATAAAGAGAGCACCCATAAGCAAGAAGCCCATCACGACCTGCATAGCATAAGACATGAAGACCACCATATCACTAAAGAGTGGTAGACGGTCTGTCAGGCTAGCATCATTGATGATATAGGCACCAATCCAGTAAATGGCTAGACTCAAACCGCTCGAAATCGCCATCATAATAGGATTCATAATAGCCATCAATCGATTGACAAAGAGATTGAGACGAGTGACTTCCTCATTGGCTGCTTCGAATTTTTCATCTTGATAATCTTCAGCATTGTAAGCACGAACCACTCGAATCCCTGTCAAACTTTCACGAGTGATACTATTGAGTTTATCTGTCAATTTCTGGATAACAGATTGTTTTGGAAAGGCTAGCGTCATGAGAACTGTTGTCATCAGAACATTGACGATAACAGCAACCACTACTGCCCAGAGCCAGTATTCAGATTTGCCAAGGATTTTTCCAATGGCCCAGATAGCCATGATTGGTCCACGAGTGACCACCTGGAGTCCCATGGTAAAAAGCATCTGAACCTGTGTGATATCATTAGTCGTCCGAGTCAAGAGACTTGGGATTGAAAAACGTTTGATCTCTGTCTGCGAGAAATCTAGAACACGATTAAAAATATCACTTCGTAAATGAGTTGTGTAAGACGCTGCAACGCGAGCGGCAAAAAATCCAACAGTAACGGATGAGAGAAAAGCAAGTAGAGACAAGCCTATCATCTTAATGGCTGGTGACCAAAGTGCGTCCAACTGCGTACCTGGAGTTCCAAGTAGTTCTGTAATTTCTGAAATGTAAGTCGGTACTTCTAACTCTAGATAGACCGAGAAACAGGTAAAGAGGACAGTCAAGAGAATCATTCCCCACTCTTTTCCTGTGATACGTTTAGCGAGTTTCTTCATTCTTACCTCCCATTTTATCTACATTAGCCTGTAGTAGACCCATGACTTCTTCAAAAACAGCTAGTTTTTCCTCAGAAATTCCATCAAGTAGACTACGGTCAATTCGATCAAAGAAAGACTTGATTGGCTTCATCTGAGAGCGTGATTTATCCGTCAATCGAACGTACTTGGCTCTCTTGTCATTTGGACTCACTTCCAATTCCACCAAACCATTTTGTACCATACGCTTCACTAGATTGCTGGCGACTGACTTGGTGATATTGAGTTCCTGCTCAATATCCTTGATTAACACCGCCTGTTCAGACTCCTCACGATAGTCTAAAAATCGTATAACTTGGCCCTGCGGTCCGCCCATAAATTCAATACCACAACGCTTGGCTTCCTGTTGCACCATAAGGTGAACCTGATGACCAAAACGTTTAAAAGCTAACATTGGCTTATCCATGATTGCTCCTTTTTACATATAAATAGTTCTCTAGAGAACCAATTGGTTTTCATGAGAACTATTTTATCACTTTCAAATAGGATGTCAAGAAAAAAGTTCCTATGAGAACTATTTTATTTAAAATTGACATTAGGGCTCATTTTATCTATAATAAACACTATCTTACACGGATAAGATTCCACCCTGACTAGAAATGAGAAAGCCACAAATGAAACAAAAAGAAGAGAAAATCTTAGGAATCATTGCTATCATCTTGGGAACCCTTGCACTTCTCGGATCCTGGTTGCCAATTATCAGCGTACTATCTTTTTTCTTTGCTATTATTGCAATAGGTCTAGGTGTTTTTGGTATCATCCTCAATCTCCAGAACCGTAAAATATTGGCGATTATTGGAACCGCCCTAGGCATTGGATACATTTTCCTTGTTTTGACAACGCAAGTACTCCCTTCTGGTGTTTTTACCGACCTGGCTAGAAATTTTCGTCACCCATACAGAAGTTTAACCTCTTTAACAGAGGATGACGATTTCGGAACGCTACCAGATAATAGCACAGATGAGGATAATGATGAGGAAAATACGGAAGATACCGATTCCTTCACTTGGACCAAGGAACAATTCGATGCTTTGATAGAAGGTGATACTGCAAACAGAGGAAAAGGTGGTTCCAACTACAAAGATATTATCAGCAAGCATGGCCAGCCGGATTCTGAAATTGAATCCGCTTCAGGCGACTATGAGATTAAAAAAATCTCCTATGTCTCACTCGGTTCTAATACTAAAACCGTTGTACTGACTTTCGTAAAACAGGAAAATGGTCAGTTTCTTCTCATCCGTAAATTTGCCCTAGGATTAGACAGAACAGAGCAAACTGATGATGGAGTAAGAGTCTAAGATAACTAAAAAGCGAACAGACTTAATAGTCTGCTCGCTTTTTTATTAGAATCCATCTACGTTTGTGTAGATTTTTTGTACGTCTTCGTCGTCTTCAAGAACGCTGTATAGTTTTTCAAATGTTTCCAAATCTTCACCTGACAACTCAACTTCTGATTGAGGAATCATTTCCAATTCAGTTACTTGGAATTCTTCAATACCAGATTCACGCAAAGCAACGATAGCCTTGTGTAGGTCAGTTGGAGCTGTGTATACAGTGATTGTTCCTTCTTCTGCTTCTACATCGTCTACATCAACATCTGCTTCAAGCAAAAGCTCAAAGATAGCATCAGCATCATCACCAGCAAAGACGATAACACCTTTGTTGTCAAAGAGGTAAGATACAGAACCTGAAGCTCCCATGTTTCCACCGTTTTTACCAAAAGCAGCACGGACATTAGCAGCTGTACGGTTAACGTTTGAAGTCAAGGTATCAACGATCAACATTGAACCATTTGGCCCAAATCCTTCGTAACGCCCTTCTGTAAAGGTTTCGTCTGTATTTCCTTTCGCTTTATCGATAGCCTTATCAATGACGTGTTTTGGCACTTGCGCTTGTTTAGCACGATCGATAACGAATTTCAAAGCAGTGTTTAATTCTGGATCTGGTTCACCTTTTTTAGCTGCTACATAGATTTCTACACCAAATTTTGCATATACTTTAGAGTTAGCTCCATCTTTAGCCGTTTTCTTGGCTACGATATTGGCCCATTTACGTCCCATTAGGAATCTCCTTTTTTCACATTTTAATCTTTCTTATTATAACACAAGTCTAGCTGATTTTCACTAGAGGAAATGGATTTTCTTTTGTAAACCAGGCTAAGATTTTCCACCGACTGCCACGATTTTCTTACCTTCTTTTATCCAAGGGTGTTGAGAGAGGGAGAAGTAAAGTTGAACGGTCATAACAACCCAGAGTAGCGGTTCACATAGGATAACTCCAGTATAACCTGTCCAAGGGATGATCCAAGCCACGAAAATAATTTTCCCAAACAACTCGATAAAGCTAGATACGAGGGGCAAGAGTTTTTGCCCTAACCCCTGCAAGCTATTTCTATAGATCAATAACAGGCTTAAAAATGGATAGAACACCGAACTAATACGCAGGTATAAAGTCCCGTTTTCAATCAGGTAGCCGTCTGTCGAACTTGCCAGGAAAGAAACTAGGCTAGGACTTGCAAAAAATAGGAAAACACAGGCAAAGGTTGCCCAAGACATACTCAAATAACTCCCTATACGAAGTCCTTGGACGATACGTTCGGGACGTTTTGCCCCAAAGTTTTGAGAGATAAAAGTTGTCATGGAAGCTGAAATAGCCGTCATCGGCAATAAGGCAAAGGCCATGATTCTACGTGCTGCCGTTTGGGCGCTGATAATAACTGCTCCAAAACTATTGACAGAGGATTGCAAAATGACGCTTCCGATAGAGACGATTGAACCCATCAAGCCCATAGCTAACCCTTGCTCCAAAAGGTCAACATAGAGAGCCTTATTCCATTTGAAATGTTTGAGACCTGGAAGAAGCTCTGGAACACTCTTGCGAATATAGAAATAACAGAGAATAGCGGACAAACCTTGCGAGATGATGGTTGCGAGACCTGCAGACTGAACCCCCAACTGCAATTGTGTAATAAAATATAAATCCAGAATGACATTTATAATGGCTGAAAAGATAAGAAAAGCTAGTGCTGCAAGGCTGTCACCAATCGATCGTAGTAATCCTGCAAAGAGATTGTAAGCAAAGCTAACTCCCACACAGCTAACAATCATGGAAATATATTCATAAGATTGGGGGAGAATTTCTGCAGGTGTTTCGAGATATTGTAAGAGCGGATAAAGGCCGAAGAAACCCATCAGCATGACAAGACCACTCAGGATGGCACCCAAAATCCAAGTTGCTGCAACAGCTTCTTTAATCTTAGCAAAATTACGAGCACCGTAAAGACGGGCAATAACAACTCCCATCCCATTTCCAACTCCAAGGGCAAATCCAATAATCAAATCAAAAATGGCTGTCGTAGCTCCGACTGCCGCCAAGGAATTCTGTCCTAAAAAACGCCCAACAATCAAAATATCAGCTGTATTGTAGAGTTGCTGAAAGATGTTGGACAATAGAATCGGTAAAGCAAAACTAATCAGTGAAGGAAGGATAGGACCATGAATTAGGTCCACCGTTGATTTTTTATTCATATGGCTATTATATCAGCTTTCAAGTTGAGGAACAAGGGAGTTTCCTTAAGAAAGCGTTGCCTATATGTAAACAATCTGGTATAATCGTGACAGAAAAGGAGGGTATGTATGAGCTTAACAAGTCAGTTAATTACAGATGTATTCCCAGACCTTGAGAAAGTGGAACAATTAAACAAGGAAGCCTTCCCTGAAGAAGAACGCGTCTCTTTGGAGGAATTTTTAAGTTACCAGGATAGAGATGACGCCCACTTTTTCGCCTTTTATAACGAAGAAGAATTTGTCGGCTTTGCTTTTGCTATCGCTAACCAAAAAGCATTCTACATCAGCTTTTTTGCCATTATGCCCCATCTCCGCAGTCATGGCTACGGGAGAGAAATCATTGAAAAACTCATTGATTTTTACCAGCGTACCATGATTCTTGAAGTGGAGCGATTAGACGAAGACTGTGACAATCTCGAACAAAGAAAATCCCGCATGGACTTTTACTTACAAAATGGCTTTAAAACTGCCAACGCCTTCTTGGAATACGAGGGAATGAGTTTTGAAATTCTCTATCGTGGCGACCACTTTGATGAAGAGGCCTATCGGAACATCTTTCAAAAATTGCAAGAAGAGAATTACTTCGACTTTCGTATCAAACATCGACGTTTTAGCGAACATTAGTCAACACGAAACAAAAAAGTAGCAGTTCTCTGCTACTTTTTCTTTTTATTCTTCAATTTCGATTTCAAGAGCATCGCCTAAATCAAGAGTCACTTCTTGGTTAGAACTTGTTTCTGCTGCTGAACTTGCTTTAGAGCCTTCTTCCTCTTCAATCAAACCATATTGTACACGAACTTGGTGGTCAATCTCATCAAAGATTTCTGGATGATCTGCCAAGTATTTCTTCGCATTCTCAGATCCTTGTCCAATTTTTTCACCCTTGTATGAGTACCAAGCACCTGCTTTTTGAATGATATCCAAATCACTAGCAATCTTCAAGAGTTCACCAGTTCTAGAAATACCTTCTCCGTACATGATTTCAACAAGAGCTTCTTTGAACGGTGGAGCAACCTTGTTTTTCACAACTTTAATCTTAGTTTCTTTACCGACGTTAGTGTCTTTTTGGTCACCAGTTCCCTTGATTTGTGTGCTTCCACGAACATCCAAACGGACAGAAGCATAGAATTTAAGGGCACGTCCACCAGGAGTTGTTTCTGGATTACCAAACATAACCCCTACTTTTTCACGCAATTGGTTGATGAAAATAGCAATTGTCTTTGTTTTATTGATAGAAGCTCCGAGCTTACGCATAGCCTGACTCATCATACGAGCTTGAAGACCAACGTGGC
The DNA here is from genome assembly GCF_024295665.1 of Streptococcus sp. CF8_St5-17. Lineage (NCBI taxonomy): Bacteria > Bacillati > Bacillota > Bacilli > Lactobacillales > Streptococcaceae > Streptococcus > Streptococcus sp. CF8_St5-17. The sequence goes on along the minus strand of NZ_JANCOU010000003.1, from coordinate 47,191 downwards.
TATCTCCGATATCTCCATCGATTTCTGCACGAGGTACAAGAGCTGCAACAGAGTCGATAACCACAAGGTCAACCGCACCTGAATCAATCAATTTTCCTGCAATTTCAAGACCTTGCTCACCTGAGTCTGGTTGTGACAAGAGCAATTCATCAATGTTAACACCAAGAGCTGCTGCATAGGCTGGATCAAGCGCGTGTTCCGCATCGATAAAGGCTGCAATTCCGCCTTCTTTTTGTGCTTGTGCTACAGCGTGAAGGGCTACTGTTGTCTTACCTGATGATTCTGGACCGTAGATTTCAATGATACGTCCCTTTGGATAACCACCTGAACCAAGTGCAATATCAAGTGCCAATGAACCTGAACTCATCACTTGCACTTTTTGCTCTGCGCGTTCACCCAAGCGCATGATTGAACCCTTACCGAAGTCTTTTTCAATCAATTTAAGCGCATCATTCAAAGCTTTTTCACGATCAGCTCCAAATTTTTTCCCAATTTCATCTAATTTTTTTGTTGGTTTTTTCGCCATTTTGTTCTCCTATATTTTAATGATTCTAAGAACCTTCTTCTATTATATCAAAAGTCAGTCACTTAATAAAGCTTTGCGAACTAAGTTAAAAGCATGCATGACTGCAATTTTACGAACATCTGCTCGACTTCTTCCAGCTATATTGACCTGAACAACTTCAGTGCCTGATGCTTGAGACAAACCGATAAAAACTGTACCTGCAGGATGCCCTTCTAGACTATCCGGACCAGCCACACCTGTCAAGCTAACTCCAAAGTCCGACTGGGTTTTAAGCCGTGATTGCTCTGCCATTTTTTCCGCTGTATACGCTGACACGACTCCATGTTCTTCCAACTCTTCTCGAGGGATGTCTAATATCTTAGCTTTTTCTTCTAGACTATATGTGACAAAACCACCTTTGAAGATAGCTGACACTCCCGAAAAGTCTGCAAGAGTTGCTTGAAAAAGCCCTGCTGTCAAACTTTCCACAGCCGTTATGGTTTTATGCTGCTTTTTCAACTCCTCAACAACTACACTAGCTAGACTCGTTTCCTCACCATAACCATAGCAAATATCCTTTAAAGCAACACCTTCAAAAGTCTGGCGGGCAAGAATTTGAACCTCAAGACGATCCAAAGATTTTCTTGCTTCTTCTTGACTAGTAGCCTTGGTAGACAAACGCAGAGTCACTTCTCCCGTTTTTGCATAAGGGGCCAAGGTTGGATCTGTCTGCTCTTCAATCAAATCCGATAGAATCGTTACTAGCTGGCTCTCCCCAATGCCAAAGAAACGAAGCACACGTGAGTACAACTTAGCTCCAGTTGTCAATCTTGGCAACAGTTCATTTAAAACCATGGGTTTCAGTTCACTTGGCGGCCCTGGTAGGACGACATAGGTCACGCCAGCTACCTCAATCATGCCTCCGACTGCTAGTCCTGTTTCATTAGGTAGCGGGATCGAACCCTCAACGATTTGAGCTTGGCGTTCATTATTTGGAGTTCGGGCATAGTCCGGTCGATGAGCAAAAAACTCATCTAGCTTAGCCTGTGCTTGAGCATCAAAAGTTAAATCACGCCCTAGAAAATGGGCCAAGGTTTGTTTGGTCAAATCATCCTCTGTCGGTCCCAATCCTCCTGTTAGGATAACCAGATTGCTACGATTCTTAGCAATCTCCAACAAGGATAAGAGACGAGCCTCATTATCACCTACAGCCGTTTGGAAGTAGACATCAACACCGATTTCAGCCAACTTTTCAGATAAAAACTGAGCATTGGTATTGACAATTTGACCTGTTAGAATCTCTGTTCCAACAGCTATGATTTCCGCTTTCATTTTTTCCTCCTACCTATCTATTCGGATTTCTTTGAAAAAATCGCAGGAAAATTCCTACGATTTTAGTATTCATTTCTTATTGTTCTGGTTGTATTTGTTGCTCTTGATTTACAACGGAACCAGCCGTTTGTGGCAAATGACCATAAATATTTTCATACAAGACTACATTTGTCTCCAATTCGGTAACTTCTGGTTTGCCCAATGAACGACGTAAGAGATTTTGCATTTCTAACATATGCTCAGATGTCACGATTTGGTAAGATGTCCCATCAATCATTGCATCCTCTCCACGCAATTGCTGAGACTCAATATTCTTAAAGGAATCTTGGTAGCCCATCAACTGAGGAATCGTTGTTGTCGTAATCTCGATATTTGTCTGCATGTTATCGCTAAGAGCCTTCAAAATTTCTTGGTAGTGGCTGACACTATTCAAACTAAGAATTTTTTCAACAATCTTTTGGATGACTTCGCGCTGACGTTTTTGACGACCATAGTCTCCTTCCGGATCCTGATAACGCATACGTGAATAAACAAGGGCTTCTTCACCATTTAGCTTCTGTTCACCAACACCGATAGAAATCGTATTAAAAGCCTCCTGGTCTTGAATAGAGATTGGGAAACCTAGAGTGTTGTTCACTGTAATTCCACCTACTGCATCAACCATTCTTTGAAGTCCATGCATATTGACCATCACATAACGGTCAATATGGATATTCATCATTTTTTGAATCGTTGAAATAGACAACTCTGCTCCACCATTGGCATAGGCAGCATTGAGTTTAGCCTCCGTTACACTACCATCCGGCTGCTTGATTTGTGTGAGAATATCACGCTCCAAACTCATCATGACTGTCTTCTTGGTTTTAGGATTCACTGTCACCAAGATCATTGAATCACTATTACCTTCCCATGGGTCTGTACGCTCAACATTCCCCGTATCCACTCCCATAAGCAAAATCGTCAGAGGTTCGGTCGCTTCAATGACCTTGGTTTCTTCTCCGATTTTTTTATAGGTTTTGGCCAAAGTCTGTGTACTCTGTTGGTAGATCGTATAGGCATAAGCTCCCACACCAAGTACTGTCACAAGAACAAAGCCTAAAAACATTCCGATTATCTTTTTTGCCATACTTTTATTCATCTATCAGTTGACCCATTAGGTAAACATCTAGAAACTCTCCTCCTTCTATACAAGCACCACGTTCCTGTAATCCTTCTATGTTAAAACCCATTTTTTCATACAGATGCACCGCAGCAAGATTTCTTTTTTGAACTGTCAATTGTAAACGTCGAATACTACCGCTTGATTTGGCCCATTCAATAGTTTCTTCCATCAAGATACTACCGAGACCATTTCCCCAGTAAGATTTTTTTATTCCTAAAAAGACATCTCCAATATGACGGACTCGCGGACGTTGATCAGCTGTTGTATTGATGATTCCTACTAACTCATCATTCAAAAAAGCGAGTAGGGTAATTTGATTATCCGACTGGGCCTGCTTATCCAAAAAATGTTGCATTTCAGACTCACTCATTGTAATCCCATTTTCATCCAGACTGGTAAAACTGGACTCTTGACCAATTTGATCTAAGAGAGCAATGACCGCTGAAGCATCCTGGGCTTCCGCTTCACGGATTAAAAGATCATACTCCATCCGTCAATCCTTTCAAAAGTTCTGTCGCTCTTTGGCCATGAGCATGAAAGATGATTTCTCGTCCCTCATCTCTTTTAAGGATTTCTAACTCCAGATAATCTGATGGAAGATTTTCCCCCAATAGATGTCCCCACTCAATAACCGTTACACCTGAACCAAAAAGAAATTCATCCAAGTCGATAGAATCTGCATCTCCTTCGATACGATAAACATCCAAGTGATACAAGGGTAGACGTCCTTCATATTCTCGAACAATAGTATAAGTAGGACTTTTAATCATTTGATGAATGCCTAGGCCTCTAGCCAGGCCTTTGGTTAGCGTTGTTTTACCAGCACCTAATTCACCGGTCAAAATCAATACATCATTTTCCTCTAGTAAAGAGCCTAGCTCTTGTCCAAGAGCAATGAGTTCATCTTCATTTTTTGTGTACATGTAAATATTATACCAAAAAGTTTTCTTTTGCGACATTTCTAGTAATAAAAAAGGAGGAGATTCCTCCTTCTTTTTTTAGTGTTTATCATTAGTTAAGAGCCATGCTGATATAGTTCAAGATAAACAAGGCATCCAAAATCCAAATCATGACATGCACATCTTTAACTTGGCCTTTGACAACCTTTGTCAAAGTATAAGTCAAGAAACCAACTGCAATCCCTTGAGTGATTGAGTAACTGAATCCCATAAAGATAGAGGTGAAGAAGGCAGGAACTGCTTCTGACATATCATCCCAAGGAATATTTTTCAAGTTAGAGAGCATCATAATTCCGACGATAATCAAAATTGGTGCTGTCGCAGCTGAAGGAACAATGGCAAGAAGTGGGCTAAAGAAGCTTGATAGGGCAAAACAGATAGCAACAACTAAGGCTGTCAATCCAGTACGTCCTCCAGCACCGATACCTGCTGCTGACTCAACATAAGTTGTAACGTTTGAAGTACCTGCAATGGCACCTACTGATGTTGCCACCAAGTCAGAGTAAAGAGCTTTATCCAATTTAACTGACTCATGGTTTTCACCACTTGTCGCAACGATACCAACTTTTTCACCAGTACCAATAAGAGTACCGATAGTATCAAAAATATCTGTCAATGAGAAGGCAAGAATAGCCATCAAAGTTTCTGGCAAACGAGAAGTATTTGAAATCAAAGATCCTAAACCTTCTGAACCAAGAGCAGCACCAAACAAAGTACCTAAGTCGTTAACTGCTGATGAAAGATTGTTGCTAGCGAAGTCAATCCCTGACACATTAACAAGACCAACCGCAATGGCAAGAACAGTCGTTGTTAAAATAGAAAGGATAATCCCACCTTTGATACCTTTAACAACAAAGAAGATAGTAATAGCAAGGCCTGCAAGAGCTACCAAAACTGCTGTAGTATTGAAATCTACCAATCCTGGAACAGCTGCTGAATTCGCAGTAATCGCCGCTTGAGCCTTATCTGCTCCTTCACCTGCTACAGTATATGTACCTGGGTCAATTGAGAATTTCAAAAGACCAGCATTCTTAATACCAACGTAAGCGAGGAAAACACCAATACCAGCTGAAATTGCTGAGCGAAGTGTTGTAGGAATAGACTCAATGATCATTTTACGAACATTGGTCAATGTAATAATTAGTGAAATAACTCCACAGATGAAGACCATCCCAAGGGCTTCCTGCCATTTATAACCCATCCCAAATACGACGGTAAATGTAAAGAAGGCGTTTAGTCCCATACCTGGGGCTTGTGCATATGGCAAGTTAGCATAGAAAGCCATCATCAAAGTTCCCACAACAGAACCGATGATTGTTGCCAAGAATACACCTTGAACAGGCATTCCTGTTTGTGAAAGCATTTGAGGGTTTACAAAGAGAATATAACTCATTGCAAAGAAAGTTGTTAAACCAGCAAGAACCTCTGTACGGACGTCTGTCCCGTGCTCTTTTAGTTTAAATAGTTTGTCCATTTTTAATCTCCTTTGTCATTTTACGAACAATATGTCTATTATATCATCAATCATTCACATTTTCAAGCTGTTTTTCCTATTTTTAAAAATTCTTAGAGGATATTATTCTTATTATTTTTGCTTATAGTCAGCTTTTCTTTCAGCTTTTTGATATAATAGGAAACATCTTATCTGAAACTAGATTCGGGAGGATTTTATGACTAAAAAAATGATTGCCGTGGACTTAGACGGCACCTTACTTAATGGAGAAAGCAAACTCTCTGACTTTACAAAAGAAACCATTAAAAAAATTTCTAAGAAAGGCCATCATGTGGTTATCGCAACCGGTCGCCCATATCGTATGGCCAAAGATTTTTATGACCAACTTGAACTTGAGACTCCTATGATTAACTTCAACGGTTCTCTCACTCACCTACCTGGTAAGGCTTGGAAACATGAAAAATGCCTTACAGTGGACAAAAAATACCTCTTGGATATCGTAAAACGAAAAGAGGATATCGAGGCAGACTTTATCGCAGGTGAATACCGTAAAAAGTTTTACATTACAACCCCGGACAAAGAAATTGCCGACCCTAAATTGTTTGGTGTTGAAAACTTTCGCCCTGAAAATCAATTCAAGTCTGACTTAGTGACTAAGGGGCCAAACTGTATTTTATTACAAACCAGGGCAGACGATAAATATGCACTGGCTGAGGAGATGACCAGCTTTTACAAGCATCAGCTTAATATCAATACTTGGGGTGGCCCTTTGAACATCCTCGAGTGTACACCAAAAGGTGTTCACAAGGCATTTGCTCTTGAATACCTTCTAAATGTCATGAATATAGACAGACAGAACCTGATTGCCTTTGGTGACGAACACAATGACCAAGAAATGCTCTCCTTTGCAGGTAGAGGATATGCCATGAAAAATGCTAATCCCGCTCTACTTTCTTTCGCAGACGAGCAATTACCATTGACTAATGAAGAAGATGGAGTTGCTCACTTTTTACAAGAGCGATTCCTCTAACGTATAACTTATAATTCATCAGTTCTATACTTTGGGTAAAATAATGATCCTTAAAGTATGGAACTTTTTTCATACAAAAAATAATTAAAAAAGATTTGTATCTGTTTTATCCAGATCCAAATCCTTAAAAATATCTATTTTTTTAAAACAATACGATCAGAAACCACACGGTCCATGTCATCGATGATTATTTGATTCTCCTCAGCTACATAAATCTTGACGTCATCTCCGATGATGACTTTCTGACTGTCTGGTTCAAAAGTTACCTTCTTAATTTCCTGATCACCATCAGGTTCTACTTCCGTCCATGTTCCAGTATTACCAGTAACAACGAGAGTAATGCTATCTCCATCATCTTGTCCTTTATAGGTGCCATCAATGTTGGTTACTGATCTAACAGTCGAACTAGAAACAGTCGTTTCTGCTGACTGAGCAGTCGTTACTTCCGTACTAGTACTTGCTTGAGTTGAAAGAGTTGCTTGATCTTTTGGTGAACATGCAACTAAGAGACTAAGACTTGCCAAAGAAGCAAGAGAAAGTGTGAATTTTTTTAGTGACATAATGTCTCCTTTCTTTTAGTGGCTTAAAATCAGAATAACCCTGCCGAGCTACCACACCGTTACTATAACAAATAAAGACAGGAGGGTCAATCAAATGAATCTAGGGCCATGAGATAAGCTCGAACCTCAGATATAAAATAGAGAGAACCTGTCACAAATAGCAAGTCTTGCTCCCCTGCAGAACTCTCAAAATTATCTATAAAATCTCGATATGAAGCAATGCTTGTATAATCTCCAAAGTCTTGCTCTTCCAAGGAACCCTGATAGTCAAAACTCGTAACATAGAGAGCTACATCAGGTAAATGCTCTGTTAAATAAGTAAGCATCCCACTATAATCTTTCCGCTTTAGGGCACCAAATAGGATGTGAGGCTGATACCCTTGCTGGATTTTTTCTTGGATAAACTCAACCAAACGCTCTAGAGCTGGTAAATTGTGAGCCCCATCTAGATAAATGTGCTCAGTGATAGCTTCTAGCCTTCCTGCCCATTTAGTAGCTTGCAAGGCAGCATGTACTGCTTCTTGATCTACTTTCTCGTTTCTTTGTACCATAAATAGTAGAAAAGCCTGCAAGGCAAGAGCTGCATTTTCCTCCTGATATGCTCCCTCTAATCCCAATATTAGGTGGTTAAAATCAGCTAGAGAAGAAGAGAAGTTCCCATTTTGGAAAGAAAAATTTTTATTAGCTTGGTAGAGACTTACATCCAAATTAGTAGCAGTTTTTTGACAAACGAGTTGGGCTTCCGGTGCTAAATTTGCAATCACAGCTGATTTCCCAGGCTTAAAAATTCCTGCTTTCTGCTCTGCAATTGCTGTTAAACTATCGCCCAAGGTCTCCTGGTGATCGAGGCCGATTGATGTGATGATTGCAATTTCTCCTGTCACCACATTAGTGGTATCAAGAAGTCCACCTATCCCAACTTCCAGTAGGACCAAATCTACTTCTTGCTCTTTAAAATAAAGCAAAGCAATCAAGGTCAGCAACTCAAAAAAAGATAGCTGATCGTGGGTTTCTAAAAGTCTTTGCTCCATTGCTTTAACTTTATCGGCTAAACGAATGAAATCTGTATCCGATATAGGCTCACCATTAATACAGATACGGTCATGAATGCTGACAATGTGGGGCGAAGTAAAGGTGCCAACCGCTTTCCCATGGGCAACAAAAAGCTCTCTCATAAAAGCAATAGTCGACCCCTTGCCATTTGTCCCTGTCACATGGATAATTGGATAGGTTTGCTCAGGATTCCCCAGCAAATCTACTGCTCTTTGCATCCGTCCCAATCCTGATCTAAAATTCAAGCCAATCCGACTATGAAGCCATTTTTCTACTTCAATCATGCTTATCTCCTTAACAAAAAAGCGAAGATTCTCTTCGCTTTTTACTCATTTTGCTAGATACTAGCTAAATTTTATTTTTAGCGTAAGGCTAAAAACGTCCACTGGACTTACCAGTTCTCTCTTATTTCAAGGAACTGGGCTGATACAGTCTCCCAAACTACCTGCGTTTCTATTTTCTAGCGCAGGGCTAAAAACATCCCCGAACTTACTGACGGTTTTTATTTTTAGCGTCAGGCTAAAAACGTCCACTGGACGTTTTTACTCCTCCATAAAGCTGTTGAAGACTTCTTCAATCATGTTCCATTCATCTTCTGAATCTTCAGGGATTGGTTGCAATTCACCTTCAGTTCCATCTTCATTTTCGATGAATGAGTATGCTTGGATTTCAACTTCACCGTTTTCATCTTCTTCTGCGTTAACTGGTACAAGAAGGACATAGTTTTTACCAAATTCTTCTTTTCCGTCAATAGTCAAAAGGATTTCAAATAAAGTTTCGTTTCCTTGCTCATCTACAAGTGTAATAAGTTCACGTTCTTCGTGATCGTGGTTGTGATCGTGTGACATAGTTTCTCCTCTGTCTTAAAATTTTCTATCTAAATAATTTTGCAAAATCAACTGAGCTGCCAATTTATCAATAACTTTTTTACGCTTATTGCGACTAACATCTGCTTGCTCAATCAACATGCGCTCAGCAGCAACCGTGGTTAGGCGCTCATCCTGGTACTCCACTGGCAAGCCAAAGAGTTCTTCCAATTTTGCTCCATAGGCTTGACTCGCTTCCACCCGAGGTCCACTGGTATTGTTCATATTTTTAGGTAAACCAACAACAAAGCGCTCTACCTTATAGGTGTCAACCAATTCCTTGAGTCGTTCAAAGCCGAACTCTCCTTGATCTTCATTGATTTGGATGATTTCGAGCCCTTGTGCTGTAAACCCTAACGGATCGCTAATCGCTACTCCTACTGTTTTGGAACCAACGTCCAACCCCATAATTCTCATTGGTTATAGATCGACTCCTTGTCCCTTAAGGTAGTAGCGGACCAATTCTTCAACAATCTCATCGCGTTCGTATTTACGGATTTGATTTCTTGCGTTATTGTAACGAGGAACGTAAGCTGGGTCTCCACTGAGAACATAGCCCACAATTTGGTTAATAGGGTTATACCCCTTCTCATTCAATGAAGCATAGACTTCTGTCAATGTTTCACTAATTTCTTTTTTATTGGAATCATCCAATTTAAAACGTACGGTTTCTTCAGTAAATCCCATTCTAACACCCTCTTTCCTTAGAATAGTACTATTATAGCACATTCACAGCCATTCTACAAATGACACAGCCTGATTTTGCTGATTTTCTATGACTTCCTTACTGGACAGTCGCGCCACTTGCAACTCGATTTTCAATATATTCTTCTGGTTCGTTTTTTAGTAGATTTTCTAATCCCACATTTTTTAAATATTCGCTTTCGCTTGCCTTTTTAACGTCTAGAACTTGAAAATCATAACTTGTTTTTGTTTCAATCTCGGTTTCACTTAAAAGATTGGTTTCAAGGTTAAATCCAGGAATTTTACGTACTTCTTGGACCGATTCATCCTTGTCTTCTCCTTCTTTCAAGGCCTTTTTTGCTTCCTCTAATCCATGCTCAGCAATAAAGTTCTTGAGGTCTTCTGAAACTTGTCGTTTTTGCTGAATCGTTAAGGTCAAGAACTGTTTGCCCTTATAGGTAATGGTCTGGGTTTGTTGAACCCCATTTTCGTCAGCAGGTAGGACAAGTGTCTTGGTTACAACTGTATTGTTATTGGCATTTTCTAGAACTGGCAAAGTTGATTGAAGAGCTTCTGTCGTTGTATCTTTAGAAGGTTCCGCAGACTCTTTTTTCTGTCCACAGCCAGCTAGCAAAAATAGGAGCGCAACTGTACCGATAACTATCTTCTTCATATTTATTTTTCCTTATTTATCTATCAAATAAGGCTAGGAGTCACTCCCAGCCTTTATGTTTTATAGTGCTGCACGTAAACGTGCTTCTGCATTTTCTACATTGCGGACAGAGCGTGGCAAGAAGGCACGAATGTCATCTTCTTTATAGCCAACTTGTAAACGTTTCTCGTCAACAAGAATTGGACTTTTTAGGATGCGTGGTGTTTCCATGATTAAATTAAGCACTTCATTGACACTCAAATCTTCAATATCAACTCCAAGAGCTTTAGCGTAGCGATTCTTTGATGATACAATGCTCGCAATTCCATTATCTGTTTTTGTTAGAATATCTAATAATTCTTCTCGCGAAATTCCTTCTTTTCCAAGGTTTTGTTCTTTATAACTTAACTGGTGGGCATTGAGCCAGGTTTTAGCTTTTTTACAGCTAGTACAACTTGAGACTGTATATATTTTGATCATGTACCTACCCCTTTCGCTACATGTTACTATCAGTTTATTCTATTATACCATAAAAAACATCCGACTTGCGACCTATTTTAAAAAAAATTTAACTTTTTCGCCAGTTTTCTAACTTTTTTCTTGACAAAAACCGAACTATAACCATTCTTTGTACTTCCTAATGTAAAATTTCTTAATAACTGTGACACTAAACATGTACAAGAAAATAATACAGGTTAGGAACAAGAAATAAGGAAGTCCTAATGGAGCTAAACGAAGAATATTTACTAGCGGTCCATAAGGCAGACTAGTTACGAAAATTGCGGCAACCAAGGTTGTCAAGATTACAAGCCAAGCTGGTCTGCTTTGTACAAAAGGAACTTTTGCCGTACGAAGCATATGGATAACCATGGTTTGAGACCACATAGATTCGATGAACCATCCTGTTTGGAACAAGATAATAAACTGAAGGGCAGATTCTGACCCATGAACATAATGATAGCCTGTCACCAAAGGAACAATAATAAAGTAGAGGAAAATAAAGGTCAAAATGTCAAAGATAGATGAGATTGGACCCATCCAAACCATAAATCGCGTAATGGATTTTGCTTCCCATGTATGGGGTTGTTTTAGGAAGTCTTGATCCACGTTATCAAACGGCAATGCCACACAAGATAAATCGTAGACTAGGTTTAGGACAATGAGATGAACAGGAGCCATTGGTAAAAATGGCAAGAAAATACTTGCAACCAATAGTGAGAAGATATTCCCAAAGTTTGAACTAACTGTCATCTTAATATATTTGGTCATGTTGGCGTAGACCTTCCGGCCTTCAACGATACCTGTTTCAAGAACCATGAGATCCTTGTCTAGCAAAATAACATCAGCTGTTTCCTTTGCGATATCTACTGCTGTATCAACGGAAATTCCAACATCTGCCACCTTCATAGACGGGGCATCATTAATACCGTCACCCATATAACCAACGGCATGACCATTTTTCTTCAATTGTAGAATAATTCGAGCTTTTTGGTCAGGAGACAATTTGGCAAAGACTGTTACACTTTCAACCGCTTCTGCCAATTTTTGGTCTGTCATTTGGTCGATATCAGCTCCTAAAAGCATCTGCTCAACATCCAAACCAACCTTTTCACAGATGGCTTGGGTTACTTTTTCATTATCTCCAGTTAAAATTTTTGTTCTGACACCATGTTCAAGCAAAGCTTGAATAGCTGGTGCTGCAGATGGTTTTGGTGGATCCAAGAAGGCAAGATAACCCGTAAGGATCATATCACTTTCATCAGTCACAGCATAGGCATAATCTTCACGTAGACCTGATTTGTAGCCAACACCTAAGACACGCAAGCCTTGACGGTTTAATTGACCAACTTCTGCCAGTACTTCTTGGCGAATATCTTCGGTAATAGGGATTATTTCTCCACGATATTCCACATGTGTCGAAATGTTCAACATTTCTTCTAAAGCGCCTTTGGTCACCATACTAACAACATTGCTATCATCTTTGACGATAACACTCATGCGTCTACGTTCAAAATCAAATGGTAGTTCGTCGATTTTTTGGAAGCTAGTGTCTAGATTTTGTAGGATAACATGTTCCTTGGCTTCTTTTTCAGTTCTACTGATGATGGCACGGTCCATCAAGTTTTTCAAACCTGTTTGAAAATGTGAATTTAGATAAGCTCTTCTTAAGACTGCCATATCCAAATCGCCATGGATATCCAATGGGTATTCTAAGACAATCTCATCTTGCGTAAGAGTTCCAGTTTTATCCGTACATAGGATATCGATTGCTCCTAAGTCCTGGATAGCATTGAGTTTTTTGATGACTACCTTTTCCTTGGCCATGATAATGGAACCTTTGGCCAAGCTGGCTGTAATAATCATCGGAAGCATTTCTGGTGTAAGTCCGACACCAACACTCAAGGCAAATACTCCAGCCTCTAGCCAGTCTCCATCGGTCAAACCATTTGCGAGAAACACGATTGGAACCATGACAAGCATCAAACGGATCAAGAGCCATGAAATGCTGTTCATTTCACGTTCAAAAGAAGTTGGTTCATCGTAGGTGTTGAGAGTCTGTTCAATAGCTCCCATCATGGTGTCATCCCCAACTGCTAGAACCATAGCTGTAGCACTTCCTGAGATAACGTTTGTCCCCATGAATGCCAAAGATTCTTCTTCTAAAAGGCTATCTACATTTTGGCTAGTCGCTTTATTTAAAGCAAGTTTTTCGACTGCATCACTTTCTCCAGTCAAACCTGACTGTTGAACGAAAAAGTCGCGGGATTCGAACAAGATAACATCTGCTGGAATCATATCTCCCGCACTCAATTTCACGAGATCTCCTACAACCAACTCATCGATGGGTAACTCTTGTTCAAGACCATCACGAATAACAGTTGCTGTGTTGACAATCATTTTTGAAAGATTGGTTGTTGCCTTGTCGCTCCGCAATTCTTGGACAAAACGGATACCTCCTGAAATCAAAACCAAGACAACGATAATGATAGAAGTCGTTGGATCTTCTTGACCAGGTTTTGCAAGCCAGACGTTTGTAACGAGAGAGATAAAGGCAATTACCAGCAAAATAATTGTGAAAGGATTGATAATGGACTCATAAATCTTTTTAAAGATGGAATCCTCTTGACCCTTAGTGATGGTGTTTTCACCATATAGGTCACGGTTTTCTTCAACTTGTTCTTGGTCTAAGCCTTTTAGACTTGTATGGTAAAAAGCTAGGCTTTCTGTAAATGGAGTTTGAATAGCTGCTGCTAATCTTTCTTTTGTAGTTTTCATTGGTTTCTCCTATCTGTATGAATAGTGATTTCATACTCAATGGAAATCAAAGAGCAAACTAGGAAACTAGCCACAGGCTGTACTTGAGTACGGCAAGGCGACGTTGACGTGGTTTGAATTTGATTTTCGAAGAGTATCATACACAGAGACCAATCACTTTATAGGGACAGAACGACACAAATCAGCGATTGGCTGTGTATGTGCGGTTCTGGATGATCGTCAATTTGCATCGTTTTTCTCCTTTCATTGTTTTAAAACAGCAGATAGTCCTGCCATAAAATGGCAGGACTAAAAAACTGATTATCTGTTTTCGTTCAAGCTTTAACTCCATAGGGCGATGTAATGAGCTTAGTCTTGACCTTCGCGACCAGGACTGTTGACCAACGAGTAGTGTCTCCACTGCTTTGCGGTAGTCATCCGTATCCCTATGGTAGCCTCACCTACCGTTTTCGCCTTTCAGTATAAACCTTTAACTAGTAAAAGTCAACGATTTATCTCATTTTTCTTAGATTACGATTAATTCTTTTGGAGCAAGGGTTAATAACTCACAACCTGTATCTGTAATCAAGATATCATCTTCGATACGAACCCCGTATTTACCTTCAATATAAATACCAGGTTCATCAGTCAAGACCATACCAGTTTTGATAACTTCTTTGGAAGTTTGGCTAAAGTAAGGTTCTTCGTGGATATCAAGTCCAATACCGTGCCCGATACCGTGAGTAAAGTATTCTCCATAGCCTGCTTCAACAATAATATCACGAGGGATTTTATCAAAATCACGGAAACCTAAGCCAGCCTTAGCTTGGTCAATCAGAGCTTGGTTAGCCTTCAAAACAGTATTGTAAATTTCTGCTTGTTCGTCGCTGACATGACCTAGGTAGATGGTACGTGTCATATCACTGACATAGTGGTCATAAAGACACCCAAAGTCCATAGTGATTGCTTCGCCTAGTTCTACTGGCTTGTGCATTGGGTGGGCATGGGGTTTAGAAGAGTTGATCCCACTAGCTAGAATCGTATCAAAAGACAAACCAGCAGCGCCTAATTCACGCATACGGAAGTCGAGGAAGTTGGCAATTTCAATTTCTGTCTTACCTGGCTTGATAAAGTCAAGGGCATCGTGGAAAGCTTGGTCTGAGATGGAACAAGCCTTACGAATAGTCGCAATTTCTGTCTCATCCTTAATCATACGAAGGGCTTCAACAAACTGTGTCTGTGGAACTAGTTCTAAACCTTCAAAAGCGGTTTGCATGCGATGGTAATAAGAAACTGAAATCTCATCTTCAAATCCGATACGAGAAAGGCCCATATCTTTTGTAATCTTTACGATAGTAGCTAACTCATCACGCTCTGCAAAAATCTCAAAACCAGTAACTTCTTGCTTGGCAGCGATAATATAGCGGGCATCTGTCACCAAGACCTGACGATCACGACTGATGAAGACCGTTCCATTTGAACCCCAAAATCCTGTCAAATAGTAGACATTTTTAAGGTTATTGATAATGATCCCATCTAGTTCTTTTTCTTGCATTTTATCTAAAAATGCTTGCACACGTTTATTCATGATGTAACTTTCCTTTCAAATACTGTCCTGTATAGCTAGCTTCATTGGCAGCTACTTCCTCTGGTGTTCCTGTTGCGATAATAGTACCACCGCCAACACCACCTTCTGGTCCTAGGTCGATAATATGGTCTGCTGTTTTGATCACATCTAGATTGTGCTCAATGACAAGAACTGTATTTCCATCATCGACAAAGCGGGACAAAACGGTGAGTAGACGAGCGATATCCTCAGTATGCAAACCAGTTGTCGGTTCATCTAGAATGTAGAAGGATTTACCGGTCGAGCGTTTATGGAGCTCACTAGCCAGCTTCATACGCTGCGCTTCTCCACCAGAAAGAGTTGTGGCAGGTTGTCCCAAGGTCACATAACCTAGACCTACATCCTTGATGGTCTGGAGTTTACGTTGAATTTTTGGAATGTGTTTGAAAAATTCCACCGCATCGTTGACAGTCATATCCAAGACTTGCGAGATATTCTTTTCCTTGTAGTGAACTTCTAGGGTCTCACTATTATAACGGGTTCCGTGGCAGACTTCACAAGCTACGTATACGTCTGGCAAGAAGTGCATCTCAATCTTGATAATCCCGTCACCTGAGCAGGCCTCACAGCGACCGCCCTTGACATTAAAACTAAAACGACCCTTCTTATAGCCACGAATCTTGGCTTCATTTGTCTGAGCGAAGAGGTCTCGAATGTCATCAAAGACACCTGTATAGGTTGCAGGATTGGACCTTGGTGTTCTTCCAATAGGACTCTGGTCAATATCAATCAGACGATCGATATGCTCAATTCCTGTAATCGCCTTAAACTTTCCAGGCTTGTCTGAATTGCGATTGAGATTTTGAGCAATGGCTTTTTTGAGAATGCTGTTAATAAGTGTCGACTTCCCTGAGCCAGAGACACCTGTCACCGCAATGAATTTCCCTAGCGGGAAGCGAGCGGTGATATTTTGTAGGTTGTTTTCACGCGCACCTGTCACTTCGATAAAGCGACCGTTCCCAACGCGGCGTTCTGACGGCACTGGAATCGCACGTTTTCCTGATAGATACTGTCCTGTAATGGATTTACTGTTGCGAGCCACCTGCTTAGGCGTTCCTGCTGCTACAATCTCTCCACCAAAGACCCCTGCACCAGGACCAACGTCAATCAGATAATCAGCCTCTCGCATGGTGTCTTCATCGTGTTCTACCACGATCAAGGTGTTCCCCAAATCACGCATCTTTTTCAGACTGGCAATCAGACGGTCATTGTCCCTTTGGTGAAGACCGATAGACGGCTCATCTAAGATATAGAGGACTCCTGAGAGATTGGAACCAATCTGGGTTGCCAAGCGAATACGTTGACTCTCCCCACCTGATAAGGTTCCTGCCGAACGAGAAAGGGTCAGATAGTTGAGACCGACATTATTGAGGAAGGTCAAGCGGTCCTTTATTTCCTTAAGAATCGGACGAGCAATGATGGCTTCATTTTTTGATAGGCTCAACTGATCAATAGCCTCCAAATGGTCTGCGATGGAGAGGTCTGAAATTTCTCCGATATTAGGTCCTTCCTCTCCTCCTACACGAACGGATAAGGCCTGATCATTGAGGCGATAACCGTGACAAGTGCCACAAGTTAGCTCATTCATATAAAGACGCATCTGTGTGCGGGTGTAGTCGCTATTGGTTTCATGGTAACGTCGCTTAATATTCCCTATAACACCTTCAAAAGGAATGTCGATATCACGAACTCCGCCGAATTCATTTTCATAGTGGAAATGGAACTCTTTACCATCTGAACCATAGAAAATGAGATTCTTATCCTCCTCTGACAAGGCTTCAAAAGGAGTATCCATGTCCACTCCGAAGGCTGTCATAGCTTGTTCTAGCATATTTGGATAATAGTTAGAAGAGATAGGGTTCCAAGGTGCTAAGGCTCCCTCACGAAGGGTCTTGCTAGCATCTGGTACGACTAAGTCCGTATCAACCTCTAGCTTGATCCCCAAACCATCACACTCACTACAAGAACCAAACGGAGCATTGAAGGAGAAGAGACGAGGTTCTAGTTCCGGAACTGTAAAGCCACAAACTGGACAAGCGTAGTGTTCTGAAAAGAGTAACTCCGAATCATCCATAGTATCAATAACTACATAACCTTCAGCGATACGGAGGGCTGCTTCGATCGAATCAAAGAGACGACTACGGATACCTTCTTTAATGATAATACGGTCTACCACCACATCGATGGTATGTTGTTTATTCTTTTCAAGTTCAGGAACTTCGGTCACATCATAGACAAGGCCATCGACACGGACACGGACGTAACCATCCTTTTGAATCTTTTCAATCAGAGTCTTATGTTGCCCTTTTTTCTTACGAATAACAGGAGCCAAAATCTGCAGACGCTGGCGCTCTGGCAATTCCAAGACCTTGTCGACAATCTGCTCTACAGACGAAGCCTTGATACCCCCATGTCCATTGATACAGTAGGGTGTTCCTACACGAGCATAGAGGAGACGTAGATAGTCGTTGATTTCCGTTGTTGTCCCAACCGTTGAGCGAGGGTTTTTACTAGTCGTTTTCTGGTCAATAGAAATGGCAGGGCTGAGACCATCGATAGAATCCACATCTGGTTTTTCCATATTGCCCAAAAACTGACGAGCATAGGCTGACAAACTCTCTACATAGCGGCGTTGCCCCTCTGCATAAAGGGTATCAAAGGCAAGACTGGACTTGCCCGAACCCGACAGCCCCGTCACCACAACTAGCTTGTCACGTGGAATTTCCACGTCAATATTTTTTAAATTATGGGCGCGTGCCCCATGGATGACAATCTTATCTTGCATGTTACTTCTTTCTAGTCCATTGTTGCTTTCCATTATACCAAAAAAAGTGAAATTCTATTACCAAAAAAGCCGATTTTGTAGTATAATAGTACGGTGCTAAAAATCACTTAAACACAGAATAGATTAGGAAAGGATAGGAGATATGAAACAAGTCTTTCTCTCAACAACAACTGAATTTAAAGAGATCGATACGCTCCAGCCGGGCACTTGGATCAATCTCGTCAATCCTACCCAGAGCGAATCGATGGAAATTGCTTCTGCTTTTGATATTGATATCGCTGACCTCCGTGCACCACTCGATGCCGAAGAAATGTCTCGTATCACGATTGAAGATGAATACACTCTGATTATCGTAGATGTTCCCATTACCGAGGAAAGAAATAACCGAACCTACTATGTGACCATTCCCTTGGGGATTATCATCACAGAGGAGGCTATCATTACCACTTGTTTGGAGCCTCTCCCACTTCTAGATGTCTTTATCAATCGGAGACTTCGGAATTTCTATACCTTTATGCGTTCTCGCTTTATCTTCCAGATACTATATCGCAATGCGGAGATTTACCTAACTGCCCTCCGTTCAATCGAACGTAAGAGTGAGCAAATCGAAACTCAACTTCACAAGTCTACTCGAAATGAAGAGTTGATTGAACTCATGGAGTTGGAAAAGACTATCGTCTACTTCAAGGCCTCTCTCAAGACAAACGAGCGCGTGATTAAAAAATTGACCAGCGCAACTAGCAATATCAAGAAATACCTTGAAGATGAAGACTTACTCGAAGATACCTTGATTGAAACGCAACAGGCCATCGAGATGGCGGATATCTATGGAAACGTCCTTCACTCTATGACAGAGACCTTTGCCTCTATCATTTCAAACAACCAGAACAATATCATGAAAACCTTGGCCCTCGTGACCATCGTTATGTCTATCCCGACTATGATTTTCTCAGCTTACGGAATGAACTTTAAGGATAATGAAATTCCTTTAAACGGAGAACCGCACGCTTTCTGGCTCATCGTTTTTATCGCCTTCGCTATGAGTGTTTCTCTCACTCTTTACCTCATCCATAAAAAATGGTTCTAAACAGGAGTTATTATGTCACAGATTGATTTAAAAGAATTAACCAAGAAAAACCAAGAATTTATCCACATTGCAACCCAACAATTTCTCAAGGACGGAAAGACAGATGCTGAAATCAAGGCTATCCTTGAAGAAGTGATTCCTCATATCCTTGAGGAGCAACCAAAGGGAGTGACTGCTCGTTCTATCTACGGAGCACCAACTCACTGGGCTCACAGCTTTAGTGAAAAAGAGCAATACGAAAAAGAACATCCAAAGGAAAATGACGATCCAAAATTGATGATGTTGGATTCAGCCCTTTTCATCACAGGATTATTTGCAGTGGTTAGCGCCTTGATGAGCTTCTTCTCAAACCAACCCGTAGCCTACGGATTGGTAACACTTATCAGTGTAGGGGCCTTTGGTGGAGTTGCCTTTTACCTGCTCTATCACTTCATCTACCGCTACTACGGACCAGATACTGACCGTAGCCAACGCCCACCATTCTGGAAATCACTTTTGGTCATGCTAGCAACCATGTTTGCCTGGGTCTTCATCCTCTTCTTGAGTAACTTCCTTCCACAAGCCATCAATATCAGCTTACCTCCTCTTGTTTTATTGGTTATCGGAGGAGCTCTCCTTGCCCTACGTTTCTACCTCAAAAAACGTTTCAACATCAAGAGCGCAAGTGCTGGACCTGCTAGATATTAAGATAAACAATAAAAGTAGTGTGTTTTACAGACAGACTACTTTTATTATGGCTCCAAAGCTTTTTTTATTCTCCAAAGAAAAGTAGCTACATTTTCTAAAAACGTTCTAATGTAAAGTCTTTCCTTAGAATCCCGAGGTTTTGTCCTTGAATCCAAGTTGTTTTTCTGTTATACTAATAAAGTAATAAGGAGAAATATATATGACTAAACAGAGAATTAATCAAATTGTCGGTTCAATTGGTGCCTTTATCGGGATTATTGTATTTATAGCCTACATCCCCCAAATTTTTGCCAATTTACAAGGAAATAAAGCTCAACCATTCCAACCTTTATCAGCAGCAGTCTCTTGCTTAATCTGGGTCATTTATGGATGGACAAAAGAGCCTAAGAAAGACTGGATTCTAATCATTCCAAACTCGGCTGGGGTTATCCTTGGCGGACTGACCTTCCTTACTGCTCTATAAGAATGCAACTACTATAAAAAGCAACCACATCGAGCGGTTGCTTTTTTACTACTTTCTTGATCTAAAAGCCTTCTTCTGACTCTAATTCTTGTTGTTTTCCCTCATCTTTTGTGATACAATAGCATCAATTTTTTCTAGGAGGATAATATATGACTTCTACTATTGGTATTATAAGTTTATCTAGTGGGATTATCGGAGAAGACTTTGTCAAACACGAAATGGACTTGGGTGTCCAACGTCTCAAGGGCCTCGGACTCAATCCTATCTTTTTACCCCATTCGCTAAAAGGCTTAGACTTTATCAAAGAACATCCTGAAGCTCGTGCGGAGGATTTGATGCAGGCATTTTCTGATGAAAGCATCGACATGATCTTATGCGCCATCGGTGGAGACGATACCTATCGTTTATTGCCTTATCTTTTTGAAAATGACCAACTACAAAAGGTTATCAAACAAAAAATTTTTCTTGGCTTCTCGGATACAACTATGAACCACCTCATGTTGCATAAACTAGGAATCAAGACTTTTTATGGTCAATCCTTTTTAGCAGACATTTGTGAGTTAGACAAAGAAATGTTGCCATACAGCCTCCACTACTTCAAAGAATTGATTGAGACGGGAAGAATCTCGGAAATTCGACCTAGTGACGTTTGGTATGAGGAAAGAACTGACTTCAGTCCCAAAGCTTTGGGAATACCTCGTGTCAGCCATGCAAATACAGGTTTTGACTTGCTACAAGGAACTGCCCAGTTCGAGGGAAAAATCCTCGGTGGTTGCCTCGAATCCCTCTACGATATCTTTGACAACTCTCGATATGTAGACAGTACAGAACTCTGCCAAAAGTACAGACTCTTCCCTGACTTATCCGACTGGAAAGGAAAAATCCTCTTGCTAGAAACAAGTGAAGAAAAGCCTGAACCTGATGATTTCAAAAAAATGTTGCAGGCTTTAAAAGAAACTGGGATATTTGAAGTCATCAGTGGACTCTTGGTCGGAAAACCTATGGATGAAACTTTCTATGACGACTATAAAGAGGCACTATTGGATATCATTGACAGCAATACCCCGATTGTCTATAATCTAAACGTTGGTCATGCCACACCAAGAGCAATTGTTCCCTTTGGAGTCCACGCGTATGTAGACGCAACGGATCAAGTCATTCGCTTTGACTATAACAAAGAAAGCTGAGATGAATTTCTCAGCTTTTTTCAGTATCGTTACTAGCATTTTCATCACATACTACCGATAGCTAAAATGATCAAGGCTAGGCTATTGCCTAACATGTGAACAAGTAGGGGATAGTAGATATTCTCCTTTTCTTTCACATAAATAATAGAAAAAGCAAGACCCCCACCTAGGTATCCGACTGCACCGACCCACTCTGATAAAGACAAACTGTGCATATGAGTAAGCGCAAAGGCAAGGCCGACCAAAAAGACACTCAGCCAAGTTGGCAGACTTTTCCTTAAATATCTCAATAAAATTTGACGGAAAAAGAGCTCTTCCACTAAAGGGCCTATGACACAGGCAAAAACCGCTATCAGTAGTGGTTGTTCTTTAAAGGCAGTTTGTATATTAGCCTCGTTTAGTCCCTGTCCGCTTAATCCCAACATCTGTCTCAACATTTCCGATAGGAGCCCAAAGAGAATGGTTAAAATGAAAAGCAAGGCCCAGCCTTTTAAAACCCCAAAGATAAATTTCCTTTTAGAAGTTCTAACCTCTTCCCACTTTGGGAGCAATAGTGACTTAAATAAGAAGCAACCATACACAAACATGATGGTATAGACTAAATAAGTCCCTGCAGAAGAAGGCAATGGAGAATCAAATACTCGTATACCATCAAACACAAAAAGAATTGTATAGAGGAGCCCAAAAATCAGAACTCCCTTATTTTTATTAGACTTCATTTCACTTTCCCTTCCATTCACAATCATTCTCATGGTCATCAACCAAACCGGCAGCCTGTAGAAATGACAAAGCTGCAACAGGACCCGTAAACTTAAAGCCTCGTTTTTTGAGATCTTTGGATAATTTCTCAGATAGAGCTGTTTTGGCAGGCGCCTGTCTGTAGTCCGGGACATCATTGACGATGGTTTGTCCATTTACAAAAGACCAAAGATAAGTATCAAAGGTACCAAATTCTACCTGAACTTGTAGAAAGGCCTGAGCGTTGGCCCGCGTCGCAAATATCTTGGCACGATTGCGGATGATGGCTGGATTATCCATCAAAGCTTCCAATTCTTCATCCGACATCTCTGCGACCGCTTGAATTTGGTAACCATGAAAAGCTTTTCGGAAGGCTTGGCGTTTATTGAGCACCGTTTCCCAAGAAAGACCAGCCTGATAGGTCTCCATACAGAGCAACTCAAAAAGGGCCTGGTCGTCATGGAGAGGTCGCCCCCATTCCTCATCGTGGTAGGCTACATACAGAGGGTTGTTCATTTTAACCCAGCCACAGCGTTTTGGCATAGAAATCTCCTATTTCACCAACATCTTAAGGGCAGATTTGATGTAGTTTTCAGCTGTATCAGAAGTTCCTTCAAAGAATTTCTTGATTTTCTTGAGCTCAGTCGCCTTGTAGCCCAGTGCCAACATGGCTTCCATAGCTTCTTCCAATTCTTGGTTGTCACTGCTAGATGGAGCTGCAGTCTTAGCAGGGAGATCATCACCTGCCACAACCACCTTACCTTCTAGATCCAATACCATCTGTTGGGCTGTTTTCTTTCCGATTTTAGGGAATTTAGTCAAGTAAGTGATATTCTTAGTCTCAATCGCTTGAACAAGTCCTGCATTGTCATCCGCTGCGATAATAGCCAGAGCTGATACAGGACCAATGCCTGATACAGAAATCAAACTGAGAAAGAGTTTTTTCTCGTCTTCCGAACGGAAACCGTAAAGGAGATGAGCATCTTCGCGAACGACTTGATGCACATAGATTTGCGCTTCTTGATTGACTTGTCCTGAGTAGGCATAGGGGTTGGCCACGTGCAGGATGTAGCCAATGCCGTTTGCTTCTAGGACGATGTATTTAGCAGTAATTTTGGTAATGATACCTTTTAGATATTCGTACATAATTTTCCCTTCAATTTATACTCAATGAAAATCAAATCTAAACTAGGAAGCTAACCCTAGGCATAACTTGAGTTAGGCAAGGTAAGGCTGACGCAGTTTAAAGAGATTTTCGAAGAGTATTAGTATTTGCCTAGTTCTCGTAGGCTGGTATGATTTTCCTGAATGCGACGGAACATCTTTTCCATGTCTGACTTGGTAAAATGGACCAAAACAGGACGTCCGTGCGGACAGTTGTATGGGTTGTCACATTGAGAGAGCTGATAGAGAAGCTGTCTGGCTGAGTGGTCATCGATACGATGATTGGCTTTGATTGAGCGTTTGCAGGACATCATAATGGCCAACTCTGCTCGGTATTTCTTGATCGAAACTTCCTTGGTCAAAAGGAGCATATCACACATCTCATAGATTCCAGACTCGATTTCCTCCTCTGCCATCCAAATAGGATGTTCGCGTAGGATGAATTGATTTTCCCCGTACTCTGCTAGAAAGACGCCGACTTCCTCTAAGAGAGGCATTCTTTCCTTGAGACGAAGGACATCATCCGCCGGAAATTCAAAGATATAGGGCACAAGGAGTTGCTGTTGGCTCTGGTCAACATTGCCGATACTCTCGCGGTACTCCTCGTACTTAACCCGCTCCTGAGCTGCATGCTGGTCTATGATGTAGAGTCCATCTCGACCTTGGGCAAAGAGGTAGGTCCCGTGCATTTGCCCGAAAAATTCCAACTCTGGGAAGCTCGAAGACTCTTCGCGCTCCAACTTATCATAAGCCTTATCCAAACTAGCTAGATCTAACTCTGGATGGTCCAGTTGGTCATAGCTAGCAGGTTTTCTCTCTGCAAAATGCAGTTTGGCTGGTTTAGTCAGCTGATCCAAGGCTTCCTTAGCAAAGAGGTTCAAATCCTGCTTCTCTTCAGTCAGGCTTACCTGATGGTCTGCCACCTCAGCTTGTGTCGGTCTAGTGAGTTCCGTTTTTTCATAGTAGAGCGTATTTTCTCTCAGTGGCAAAGTCGTTTGCTCAACTTTTTCACGATTGCGAACGGTAGATTTTGCAAGATTTTCCAAAGCATCTGGAATCAAGGTCTGTTCCTTGAGACTCTTTGCGATAGCTTCGGAAACCAGCGCCATCAGCTCTCTTTCCTTGGAAATCCGCACCTCTTGCTTTGTTGGATGCACATTGACATCTGCCAGATAAGGATCGATTTGAATGTGAATAACGGCTAGCGGAAAACGCCCCACCATGAGCTTGCTACCATAACCATCTAAAATAGCACGATTGAGCAAGAAGTTTTTGATATAACGGCCATTGATAAAAAGACTAATATAGTTACGATTAGCACGTGTCAATTCAGGCAATGAGACAAAACCTGAAATTTCAAAGTCTAGGTCAGAATTCTCAATTTCAACCATCTTTTTGGCACTAGCCAGACCATAGATTCCAGCAATGGCTTGGCGCAGTTGACCCGTCCCAGCTGTCCGTGTCATCTCCTTGCCATCGCTAATCAGGTTAAAGGAAATCTCAGGGTGGGCCAAGCCTAGACGGTTAACGATATCGATGATATGAGATAACTCTGCCTGCTGGCTCTTCATATACTTGAGACGAGCTGGTGTGTTGAAAAAGAGATCCTCCACACAAACCTTGGTCCCAACAGGACTGGTCGCAGGGATGATTTCTTCAACTTCTCCCCCACGAGCAACTAACTTGGTCCCATGACTTGCGCCATCCACCGCTGTCAAAAGAGTCAGCACACTAACAGATGCGATAGAAGGCAAAGCTTCACCACGAAAACCAAGAGTCCGAATCCGAAAGAGATCCGCTTGATTCTTAATCTTACTGGTCGCATGACGACGCAGAGCCAACTCGACTTCATCGTGGGCAATCCCGTGACCATTATCGGTAATTTGGATTTTCTTAAGACCAGCTTCCTCAATCTCAACGATAATCTGGCTTGAGCCAGCGTCGATAGCATTTTCAACCAATTCTTTAACCACGCTGGCAGGACGTTCGATCACTTCTCCTGCTGCAATCTGGTTGGCCAAGACTTCTGGCAATTCAATAATATGAGACATCTTTCAGCCCCTTTCTTAACTATTTTTATCTATTTCTCTGAAAATATGCTAGTGCTATTATACCATATTTCACTCGTTTCCAAAAAAGTCCAAGCAGCAACTTTCTTCCCGATTTTACTAGGTTATTTGCCAAGTTTGTGGTAAAATAGGTAGAAACAATATTTTAAAAAGGAGAAAAGACACATGCACATTTTTGATGAGCTAAAAGAGCGTGGTTTGATTTTTCAAACGACTGATGAAGAAGCTTTGCGCAAAGCCCTAGAAGAAGGTCAAGTTTCTTATTATACTGGCTACGATCCAACTGCTGACAGCCTTCACCTAGGTCACCTTGTCGCAATCTTGACAAGTCGTCGTTTGCAGTTAGCAGGTCACAAACCTTATGCGCTCGTTGGCGGTGCTACAGGTCTCATTGGAGATCCGTCCTTCAAAGATGCTGAGCGTAGTCTCCAAACAAAAGACACAGTGGATGGCTGGGTCAAGTCTATCCAAGGACAACTTTCTCGCTTTCTTGACTTTGAAAATGGTGAAAATAAAGCTGTCATGGTCAACAACTACGACTGGTTTGGCAGCATCAGCTTCATTGACTTCCTCCGAGATATCGGAAAATACTTCACTGTCAACTACATGATGAGCAAGGAGTCTGTGAAGAAACGTATTGAAACAGGGATTTCTTACACTGAGTTTGCCTACCAAATCATGCAAGGTTATGACTTCTTCGTTCTTAATCAAGAGCACAATGTAACCCTTCAAATCGGTGGTTCTGACCAGTGGGGAAATATGACAGCTGGTACCGAATTGCTTCGTCGGAAGGCTGACAAGACTGGTCATGTCATCACTGTCCCACTCATCACAGACGCAACTGGTAAGAAATTTGGTAAATCTGAAGGGAATGCTGTTTGGCTCAACCCTGAAAAGACTTCTCCATACGAAATGTACCAATTCTGGATGAATGTCATGGACGCTGACGCTGTTCGCTTCTTGAAAATCTTTACTTTCTTGTCACTTGACGAGATCGAAGACATCCGCAAACAATTTGAAGCGGCGCCACACGAACGTTTGGCTCAAAAAGTCCTAGCTCGTGAAGTCGTAACACTTGTCCACGGAGAAGAAGCTTATAAAGAAGCTCTTAACATCACTGAACAACTCTTTGCTGGAAATATCAAAAACCTTTCTGTCAAAGAACTCAAACAAGGACTACGTGGTGTTCCAAACTACCAAGTACAAGCAGACGAAAACCACAATATCGTAGAACTTCTCGTATCTTCCGGTGTGGTTAACTCAAAACGTCAAGCCCGTGAAGATGTTCAAAATGGAGCTATCTATATCAACGGCGACCGCATCCAAGACCTTGACTATGTCTTGAGTGACGCAGATAAGTTAGAGGACGAACTCACCGTTATCCGCCGTGGTAAGAAGAAATACTTTGTTCTAACATACTAAAAAACAAACTGGATGCATTTGCCATCCAGTTCTTTTTTTGCTAGACTAAAACTATGAATACAAACCTCAAACCCAAACTCCAGCGCTTTGCTTCTGCTAGTGACTTTGCCTGCCCTATCTGCCAAGAAAATCTAACCTTGGTAGAAAACAGTCTCAAGTGTGATAATCGTCATTCTTTTGACTTGGCAAAATTTGGCTATGTCAATCTGGCTCCTCAAATCAAGCAATCCGCCAACTACGACAAGGAAAACTTTCAAAATCGCCAGCAAATCCTAGAAGCTGGCTTTTATCAGGCTATCTTAGAAGGTATCTCGGGCATACTAACCACTAACCCATCCGCAAAAACCATCTTGGACATTGGCTGTGGCGAAGGCTTCTACTCTCGTAAACTCCAAGAAGCCCATCCTGACAAGACCTTCTATTCTTTTGATATCTCGAAAGACTCAGTCCAAATCGCTGCCAAGAGTGAACCCAACTGGGTAGTCAACTGGTTTGTCGGTGACCTAGCTCGCCTTCCTATAAAAGATTCCAGCATGGATATCTCGCTTGATATCTTTTCACCTGCCAACTATGGAGAATTTCATCGTGTCTTATCCAAGGACGGCATCTTAATCAAGGTTATTCCTACTGAAAACCATCTCAAGGAAATCCGCCAAATGGTACAGGAACAACTGACAAAGAAA
Source organism: Streptococcus sp. CF8_St5-17 (assembly GCF_024295665.1). Classification (NCBI taxonomy): domain Bacteria; kingdom Bacillati; phylum Bacillota; class Bacilli; order Lactobacillales; family Streptococcaceae; genus Streptococcus; species Streptococcus sp. CF8_St5-17. The sequence continues at coordinate 19,768 of NZ_JANCOU010000003.1, read as the reverse complement.
GATTATTCTAACCAAGATATCAAAGAACATTTCCAGGAACATTTTAGCATCCAGTCTAGTCAAATCGCTTCCCTGACCAAGCCCATTACAGCAGAACAACGCCAAGCCTTACTCAGCATGACTCCCCTGCTCTTCCACGTTGACCAAAGCAAGATTGACTGGAATCAACTGACAGAGATTACTATCGAAGCAGAGATTCTGGTTGGGAAAGCACTATAAACTAGTCTAAATACAAAAAAACGCATCTATTTAAGATGCGTTTTTGTTTTATAATCTGTTACAAAGAATCTTAGTTCAAGTGCCAGATATCTTCATTATACTGAGCGATTGTACGGTCAGATGAGAAGAATCCTGCTTTAGCAATGTTGACGATGACTTTATCCAACCATGCGTCACGGTCTTCGTAGTCAGCAAGCATTTGCTCTTTAACCTTGATGTAGTCTTCCAAGTCAAGAAGAGTCATGAACCAGTCTTTGTTAATCAATTCGTTGTAAAGACGTTCCAAGCGTTCTTTCTTACCAACTGCAAGAACAGCGTCACTCACGATGAAGTCAACCAATGGTTTGATAGCTTCACGTGCGTAGAATTCACTTGATTTGTAACCTGATTTCGCGTAAAGGTCGATAACAGTTTCTGAATCTTCACCGAAGATGTAGATGTTTTCGTCGCCAACCAACTCAGCGATTTCCACGTTAGCCCCGTCCATAGTACCAAGAGTCAAAGCCCCGTTCAACATGAATTTCATGTTACCAGTACCTGAAGCTTCTTTAGAAGCCAATGATATTTGTTCTGAGATGTCACATGCTGGGATCAAGAAGCTTGCTGCAGTAACGTTGTAGTTTTCAACCATAACCACTTGCAAGTGTGGAGCTACTGCTGGGTCGTTTGCAATCACTTCTGACAAGCAAAGGATCAAGTGGATGATGTCTTGAGCGATAGTGTAGGCAGGAGCTGCTTTACCACCAAAGAATACTGTGATTGGACGAGCAGGGATGTTACCAGCCTTGATGTCCAAGTATTTGTGGATCACATACAAAGCGTTCATTTGTTGACGTTTGTATTCGTGAAGACGTTTGATTTGGATATCAAAGATAGAGTTTGTATTGATTTCCACACCTTGGTGCTCTCTCAAGTGACGAGCCAATTTACGTTTGTTGTGAGCTTTGATGCTTTCCAATTTTTCTTTGACAGCAGCCTTGTCTTCGTATGAAAGAAGGTCTTCCAATTTAGAAGCTTCATGGTGCCATTCGCGTCCAAGAATCTCATCCAAGTAGTGAGACAAGCTTGGGTTAGCATGCATGAGCCAACGACGGAATGTGATACCGTTTGTTTTGTTGTTGAATTTTTCTGGGTAGATGTCGTAGAAAGCTTTCAACTCTGAGTTCTTCAAGATTTCAGTGTGAAGAGCTGCAACCCCGTTTACGCTGTATCCGTAGTGAATATCCATGTGCGCCATGTGTACACGATCATTCTCATCGATGATTTGAACAGCTGGGTCTTTGTATTCTGCTTTAACACGGCGGTCCAATTCTTTGATGATTGGTACCAAGTGAGGAACCACTTCTTCCAAGAATTCAAGAGGCCATTTTTCAAGGGCTTCAGCAAGGATTGTGTGGTTTGTGTAAGCAGTCATGCTACGAACGATAGAGATTGCTTCATCAAGTTCGATACCACGTTCAGTCAAAAGACGAATCAATTCAGGGATTACCATTGATGGGTGAGTATCGTTGATTTGTACAACTGCGTAGTCAGCAAGGTCGTGCAAGTTGCTTCCTTTTTCGATTGCTTCATCAATGATCAATTGTGCACCGTTTGAAACCATGAAGTATTGTTGGAAGATACGGAGCAATTCACCTTGTTTATCGCTATCGTCTGGGTAAAGGAAAAGAGTCAAGTTGCGAGCGATGTCTGTCTTGTCAAAGTTGATACCATCTTTGATGATTGAAGAATCAACTGAATCCAAGTCAAACAAACGCAAACGGTTTTTAGTAGCTGTTTTGTAACCAGGTACATCGATATCGTAAAGAGTAGATGTCAATGTAAAGTGTGCAAATGGCACTTGGTAGCTACGGCTTGAGCGAACCAACCAGTTTTGGTCAGTCAACCAAGCGTTAGGAATTGTTTCTTGTTGGTTGTTTTTAAGAACTTGTTGGAAAAGACCGAAGTGGTAGTTCAAACCAACACCGTCACCGTTCAAACCAAGTGTAGCGATTGAGTCGATAAAGCAGGCTGCCAAACGTCCCAAACCACCATTACCAAGTGATGGTTCCAATTCTACTTCTTCGATTTCGATCAACTCTTTACCTGCATCAGCAAGTTCTTTTTTAACTTCGTCATAAAGACCAAGGTTAATCAAGTTGTTTGACAAGAGTTTACCAATCAAGAACTCAGCTGAGATATAGTAAACTTTTTTCTTACCAGTGTTGACTGGTTTTTGGCTACTAGCAAGTTTGCTGTAGTTAAGAAGAGCAAGGTAAAGCTCTTCGTTACTACATTCTGCGATAGATTTATTGTAACGATTTTGTACAAATTCTTTTAATGGTAACATTTTTTGTGTCTCCTGATAATGTCTTATTTCTTTAATTCTACCAAATTTTCATTAATTCGGCGATAAATTGTAGTCAAGTCAAGCAAAGTTTCTTCGACAGCAGGAGTCAATTGATCCTCTGTCATACGCCATGACCAGTTTCCACCAAGAGTAGATGGGAAGTTCATACGAGCTGAACCATCCAACTCTAGCAAATCTTGCATAGTAGCGATAGTCATAAAGCTTACTGATGAAAAGGCTGTACGAAGCATAGCATGTACTACTGTTTCGTATTCCTTGCGGTTTGTATAGCGTGCCATGTACTCACGTGTTGGATCGTCAATCTCATCACGGTACCAACCAAGAACAGTGTTGTTATCGTGTGTTCCTGTATACATAACTGAGTTTGCTGGTGCCAAGTGTGGGCTGTCGATACTTTCATGTTCTGGGTTGAAGGCAAATTGAAGGACTTTCATTCCTGGGAATCCAGTACGCTCACGAAGCTCGATAACTTCATCAGTCATGAATCCAAGGTCTTCTGCGATGATGTTCAAGTCACCAAGTTCTTCTTTAACCGCTGCAAAGAGTTTGTAGTCAGGTCCTTTCACCCATTTACCAGGTGCCGCTGTTTTAGAACCAGCAGGGATTTCCCAGTAAGACTCAAATCCACGGAAGTGGTCGATACGAACGATATCGTAGATTTTAAAGCTTTCACGCAAGCGTTCAATCCACCATTTGTAGCCATCTTTGTCCATTGCTTCCCAGTCATAGATTGGGTTCCCCCAAAGTTGACCGTCTGCAGAAAACTCATCTGGTGGGCATCCTGCAATGTGAGTCGCTTTTCCGTTTTCATCTGTTTTAAAGAGATGCGGATTAGCCCACATATCGCTTGAGTCCTCAGCCACATAGATAGGCATGTCTCCAACGATTTCAATGTGGTTATCGTTGGCGTATGCTTTCAATTTCAACCATTGTTGGAAGAAAAGGTATTGGGTTACGCGATGGTAAACAAGCTTGTCAGCTAATTTCTCACGGTAACTTTCAAGAGTTGAAGCTTTGCGAGCACGAGCATCTGCATCTGGCCATTCTGTCCAAGCAAGGTTGTCAAAATACTCTTTGATTGCCATATACTCTGCAAATAGTTCAAGCCATGATTGATTTTCTTGCGCAAATTTTTCGAAGTCTTTGACATCTCCGACTTCAAGGAAACGTTTGACAGCTTTCTCTAGAAGTGGACGACGTGCGTAGTAGATTTTAGCGTAGTCAACTTCTGTTGGATTGCTGCCAAAATCAACACCTTCAAGATCTCTTGTTTCCAACAATCCTTGCTCTACCAAAATATCAAGATCGATAAAATGAGTGTTTCCAGCAAAAGCTGAGAATGATTGGTATGGAGAATCTCCATAGCTAGTTGTTCCCAAAGGAAGGATTTGCCAGTAGCGTTGCTTAGTGCGAACCAAGAAGTCAACGAAATCATAGGCGCTTTGACCAAATGATCCGATTCCGTATGCTCCTGGAAGTGATGAGATGTGCATCAACACACCGCTTTGACGTTTTTTCATATTAGCACCTCAAGTGTTTATATTGTTAATTACTTCAATTTTTGCGCAAACGTTTGCGCTAACTAAAGTATAACCCATTTCAAAAAGAAATGCAAGCGTTTTTAGAAAACTTTTTTTGATTTATTTATATAATTAAAAATGAAATTTACTATATCCTCTTCTCTTAACTTGATATTTTTTTCAAAAAAATTGCGCAATCGTTTCCATTCATCCATTTCCGAACATTTTTTCCTTAATTATTTATCTTTTCTTCCTATTATAGGGACAGTTTCCAGTTTTTCTTAACTTTAAGCTTTTTAAAAATTTTTATAAAAAACGCTTGCAACCGTTTTCTGTTTGTGCTATACTAGGGTCATAAGGGAAAACGTTTGCGTTTCCTCGAAATTAAAATTTGTTATTCTTTAGGAGGAATACACTATGTCAACTAAATTCATGAAGAGCGCAGCTGTACTTGGTACTGCTACTCTTGCTAGCTTGCTTTTGGTAGCTTGCGGAAGCAAAACTGCTGATAAAGCAGCTGATTCTTCTGCATCAGGAAGCCAAGAAATCACTTTCTACGTTGAAGATCAATACAAAGCCTTTGCTGAATCAGCTGCAAAAGCTTACGAAAAAGAAGCTGGTGTAAAAGTTAACATCAAAACAGGAGACCAAATGGGTGGGCTTGATAACCTTTCACTAGATAACCAATCTGGTAAAGCCCCTGATGTTATGATGGCTCCATACGACCGTGTAGGTAGCCTTGGTACTGACGGACAACTTTCAGAAGTAACTTTGAGCGACGGTGCTAAAACAGACGATACTACTAAATCTCTTGTAACTGTTGGTGGAAAAGTTTACGGTGCTCCAGCCGTTATCGAATCACTTGTTATGTACTACAACAAAGATTTGATTAAAGAAGCTCCAAAAACATTTGCTGACTTAGAAAACCTTGCTAAAGATAGCAAATACGCTTTCGCTGGTGAAGACGGAAAAACAACTGCTTTCCTAGCTGACTGGACTAACTTCTACTACGCATACGGACTTCTTGCAGGTAACGGTGCTTACGTATTTGGTGACAACGGTAAAAATCCTAAAGATATCGGTCTTGCTAACGATGGTGCTATCGCAGGTATCGAATACGCTAAGACTTGGTACGACAAATGGCCTAAAGGTATGCAAGATACTGAAGGTGCTGGAAACTTGATCCAAACTCAATTCCAAGAAGGTAAAACAGCTGCTATCATCGATGGTCCTTGGAAAGCTCAAGCATTCAAAGATGCTAAAGTAAACTACGGTGTTGCAACTATCCCAACTCTTCCAAACGGCAAAAACTACGCAGCCTTTGGTGGTGGTAAAGCTTGGATCATCCCATCAAGCACTAAGAACCTTGAAGGGGCTCAAAAATTTGTAGACTTCCTTGTTTCAACTGACCAACAAAAAGCATTCTACGATGCAACTAACGAAATCCCAGCTAATACTGAAGCTCGCGCTTACGCTGAAGGTAAAAACGATGAGTTGACTACAGCTGTTATCAAACAGTTCCAAAACGCTCAACCAATGCCAAACATCTCTCAAATGTCAACAGTTTGGGACCCAGCTAAAACAATGCTCTTTGACGCTGTAAGCGGTAAGAAAGATGCTAAAACAGCTGCTAATGATGCTGTAACATTGATCAAAGAAACAATCCAACAAAAATTTGGTAACTAATTGATTGATTCAAGGGAGATAATTTAAACATCTCCCTTGATTTTTAGATACACTGACAATGTTTTCAACAAACTTGCTGATTAGCATCGAGCCCAGAGCTCGTATCTTATGAAAGGAGCACTCATGGAACAACAACCAAAAAAAGCAGCCTTGCTTTCATTGATTCCTGGGTTGGGACAAATCTACAACAAACAAAAAGCTAAAGGTTTTATCTTCCTTGCTGTAACAGTGGCTTTTGTCCTCTATTTTATAGTACTTGCAGCACCAGAATTGAGCAACTTGATCACGCTCGGTGAAAAACCTGGCCGTGACAACTCTCTTTTCATGTTGATTCGTGGTGCATTCCACTCTATTTTTGTAATTGTTTACCTAGCCTTTTATATTCTCAATATTAAAGACGCTCACACTATTGCAAAACGTATTAATAATGGCATTCCTGTCCCATTGACATTGAAGGATATGATTAAAGGAATCTATGAAAATGGGTTCCCATACTTACTCATCATCCCATCTTATGTTGCCATGACATTTGCTATCATCTTCCCAGTTATTGTAACCTTGATGATTGCCTTTACCAACTATGATTTCCAACATTTACCACCAAATAAATTGTTGGATTGGGTTGGATTGACTAATTTCACAAACATCTGGAGCTTGAGTACCTTCCGTTCAGCCTTCGGTTCTGTTCTTTCTTGGACTATTATTTGGGCTTTATCTGCATCTACTTTGCAAATCGTACTCGGTATCTTTACAGCTATTATTGCTAACCAACCATTCATCAAAGGAAAACGTATCTTTGGTGTTATCTTCCTTCTCCCTTGGGCTGTTCCAGCCTTCATCACTATCTTGACATTCTCAAACATGTTCAACGATAGTGTCGGAGCTATCAATACTCAAGTTATCCCTCTCTTTGCTAAGGTTCTTCCTTTCCTAGATGGAGCACTTATCCCTTGGAAGACAAACCCAACTTGGACTAAGGTTGCCTTGATTATGATGCAAGGTTGGCTTGGATTCCCTTATATCTATGTCTTGACTCTCGGTATCCTACAGTCTATTCCAAACGACTTGTACGAAGCAGCTTATATCGATGGTGCAAACGCTTGGCAAAAATTCCGCAACATTACTTTCCCAATGATTTTGGCTGTTGCGGCACCTACTTTGATCAGCCAATACACCTTCAACTTTAACAACTTCTCTATCATGTACCTCTTCAATGGTGGTGGTCCTGGTAGTGTCGGTGGTGGAGCTGGTTCAACAGATATCTTGATCTCATGGATCTACCGTTTGACAACTGGTACAGCTCCTCAATACTCTATGGCAGCTGCCGTTACCTTGATTATTTCAATCATTGTCATCTCTATTTCTATGATTGCATTCAAGAAACTACACGCATTTGATATGGAGGACGTCTAAGATGAATAACTCAATCAAACTCAAACGTAGACTGACTCAAACCCTCACTTACCTCTACTTGATTGGACTTTCAATCGTCATTATCTATCCACTTTTAATCACGATTATGTCAGCCTTCAAGGCTGGTAACGTTGTGGCCTTTAAACTCGACGGCAATGTCAACTTTAGTCTTGATAACTTCAAAGGGCTCTTTACAGAAACCTTGTACGGCACATGGTACCTTAATACCTTGATCATCGCTTTGGTCACTATGGTCGTTCAGACAAGTATTATCGTACTTGCTGGTTATGCCTACAGCCGTTACAACTTCTTGGCTCGTAAGCAAAGTTTGGTCTTCTTCTTGATTATCCAAATGGTGCCAACAATGGCCGCTTTGACTGCCTTCTTCGTTATGGCCCTCATGTTGAATGCCCTTAACCATAGCTGGTTCCTCATCTTCCTCTACGTCGGTGGTGGTATCCCTATGAATGCTTGGTTGATGAAAGGTTACTTTGACACCGTGCCAATGTCTCTTGATGAGTCTGCAAAACTAGATGGTGCAGGACACTTCCGCCGCTTCTGGCAAATCGTTCTCCCTCTTGTTCGCCCAATGGTGGCTGTACAAGCACTCTGGGCTTTCATGGGACCTTTTGGAGACTATATCCTCTCTAGTTTCTTGCTTCGTGAAAAAGAATACTTTACAGTTGCCGTTGGTCTACAAACCTTCGTCAATAATGCGAAGAACTTGAAGATTGCCTACTTCTCAGCAGGTGCCATCCTCATCGCTCTTCCAATCTGTACACTTTTCTTCTTCTTGCAAAAGAACTTCGTTTCAGGACTTACAAGCGGTGGCGACAAGGGGTAATATACCCTCGCCACCCTTTTTCATTTTTGAACTTGTACATCGATTGTCTGGTGAGAAACATGAGCTTGCTGAGATTTCCTTGTTAGTTAGTGGATGAATCATAACAAACATTCACTTTTATCAAGGATTCTACTATCCCCGCTTGAAATAAAAAACATTTCTCTATATAATACTCGTATAGAAAATGCCTATAGAAAGAGATTTATGTTACCATATCCGTTTTCTTATTTTAATAGTATTTGGGGATTTCGTAAGCCCCTCTCTCATCGTTTTGGTCTAAACTGGTTTCAACTGATTTTTACCAGTATTTTCTTGATTAGCTTATCCATGGTGCCTATTGCTATCCAGAACAGTTCTCAGGAAACCTATCCTTTAGAGACGTTCATCGATGATGTCTATGCTCCATTGACGGACGGAGTCGTTCAGGATCTAGCTAAGAACGCCAAGATTGTAGATGGTAAACTAAGCTATACGGGTTTAACTCCTCATCAAGCTTCTGTTCAAATTGGAGATACTTCTAGTTCAAACTTCCCTAAGGAATTGCTCCTTCATTTTGAACCTGAGCAACTCGTCATCAGTAAGCAAGGAAAAGAACTAACCAGCATTCGCTATCATGCTATCACAACTGATAGTTTCCAAAGCAAGGAAAGCTTGACTCAGGCTATTTCAAAAGACTGGTATCAACAGAACCGCGTCTATATCAGCCTCTTCCTGGTCTTAGGTGCTAGTTTCCTCTTTGGACTTAATTTTTTCATTGTAGCTTTAGGCGCTAGCCTTCTGCTCTACTTTACGAAAAAATCTCGTCTCTTCTCATTTAAGACCTATAAAGAGTGCTATCATTTTATTTTGAACTGTTTAGGATTGCCAACTTTAATTACCTTGATTCTAGGTCTTTTGGGACAGAATATGGCAACTTTGATTACTGTTCAAAACATTTTATTTGTTCTATACCTGGTCACTATCTTTTATAAGACTCATTATCGTGATCCAGACTACCAAAAGTAGGAGATTATTATGCCTGTTACGATTAAAGACGTGGCCAAGGCTGCAGGAGTTTCACCTTCAACCGTAACCCGTGTTATTCAAAACAAATCAACCATTAGTGACGAAACCAAAAAACGAGTTCGAAAAGCAATGAAAGAACTCAATTATCATCCTAATCTAAATGCTCGAAGTCTCGTTAGCAGTTATACGCAAGTCATTGGTTTGGTTCTTCCAGATGACTCAGACGTTTTCTACCAAAACCCTTTCTTCCCTTCTGTTCTTAGAGGGATTGCACAGGTTGCCTCGGAAAATCACTATGCCATTCAGATTGCGACTGGTAAGGATGAGAAAGAGCGTTTAAACGCCATTTCACAAATGGTCTACGGAAAGCGTGTGGATGGGCTTATCTTCTTGTATGCTCAAGAAAATGATCCCTTGGTGCAACTAGTTGTCGATGAGCAATTCCCCTTCCTCATTCTTGGAAAATCACTTTCTCCTTTTATTCCGCTTGTTGATAATGATAACATCCAAGCCGGATTTGATGCGACCGAATATTTCATCAAAAAAGGATGCAGTCGCATTGCTTTCATTGGTGGTACCAAGAAGCTCTTCGTTACCCAGGATCGTCTGACAGGTTACGAGCAAGCACTTCAAGAACACGATCTACCTCTTGATAGTCAACGTACCTTCTTTGCAGACGAGTTTCTAGAAGAAAAGGGCTATAACTTTAGTAAACAACTCTTTAAACACGACCCTCAGACCGATGCTATTATTACAACAGATAGCCTCTTAGCTGAAGGTGTCTGTAACTACCTCAACGAACACCAGCTTGATGTTCCTGTTCTAAGCTTTGATTCGGTGAATCCAAGATTGAATCTAGCTGCCTATGTTGATATCAATAGCCTTGCTCTTGGCCGAACTTCATTTGAAACCATTCTGCAAATCATTAATGATGTCAAAGAGAATCGTCAAATCTGCTATCGTCAGGTGATTGCACACGAAATCGTTGAAAAATAAAAAACCAACTCTCTATTTTGAGTTGGTTTTTTTGTATTCTATTTACCTGAACAACTAGTTTTCAACTTCGACAAATCGTCCAAGAATATGAACATTCTCTGAGACCGATACAAAGGCTGTCGGATCAACTTGTTTCATAATCTGTTTAAAATCATTGAACTCTGCACGAGTGATAACCGTAATTAAAACTGCCTTACGCTCATGGTTATAAGTTCCTTCAGCATCATGGATCATCGTTGCCCCACGGTGCAATTTGTTGTGGATTTTCTCAATCACTGCATCTGGATTGCTAGTGACGATCATGGCCTGCATGCGTTTCTGTTTGGTGAAAACTGCATCTGTTACACGGCTTGAGACAAAGATCGTAATCATGGAATAAAGGGCATATTTCCAACCAAAGGTCAAGCCTGCAATCAGCATGATTGTCCCGTTCACTAGGAAGGAGATGCTTCCGACGTTTCGTCCTGTCTTCTTACGAATGGTAAGACTGACAATATCCGTTCCACCACTGGAAATGTTATGGCGTAAAGCAAAACCGATACCAAGTCCCATGACTACCCCACCAAAGAGAGCATTGATGATGGGATCCTCTGTCAAGACCACCACTGGCACAAATTGGATAAAGAGCGAGCTCATGGATACCGTGATAAAGGTAAATATCGTGAACTTATGCCCAATCTGGCGCCAAGCTAAAATCATGAGTGGTATATTGATACAATAGAAAGCTACAGAAATTGGAATATGGAAATTAAACCAGTAGTTACTAAGGCTTGAGATAATCTGAGCTAAACCTGTTGCTCCACTTGAATAAACGTGTCCTGGTTGGAAGAAGAAATTGACGGCTACTGCTGATAGAAAACCATATACCAGAGAAGCTGAAATTTTTTCATCGTATTTTTCTCGGGAGATACTTTGCAAAACACGTAAAATCTTCACCCGATAAGCAAAACGGCGCAGATAATGGTACCACTTTTTAGTTAGTTTCGTTTGTTTCATCTTGTTCTACTTGTAGATTGAGTTCCTCTAATTGTTTAAGAGCCACTGTTGATGGTGCTTGGGTCATTGGGTCAGTTGCTTTGTTGTTCTTAGGAAAGGCAATGACTTCACGGATATTTTCTTCGCCTGCTAAGAGCATTACAAAGCGGTCAAGTCCGATAGCCAAGCCACCGTGTGGTGGGAATCCATAATCCATGGCTTCCAAAAGGAATCCAAACTGGTCATTGGCTTCTTCAGCTGAGAATCCAAGGGCCTTGAACATGCGTTCTTGGAGTTCTTTTTGGTTAATACGAAGGCTACCACCACCAAGTTCATAACCGTTCAAGACGATGTCGTAGGCAATGGCACGAACCTTAGCCAAATCACCTTCTAGTTCATGAGCAGTATCTGCTTGAGGAAGAGTAAATGGATGGTGCGCACTCATGTAACGACCTTCTTCTTCAGACCATTCAAACATTGGCCAGTCAACAACCCAGAGGAAGTTGAACTTGTCAGTATCAATCAAGCCAAGCTCTTTGGCAATACGTCCACGAAGGGCACCGAGTGTTGCATTGGCCACTTCAAGTGTATCAGCTACAAAGAGAACTAAGTCCTTATCTTCAAGACCAAGCGCACTTGTTAAATCGCCTTGAATACCAGTCAAGAATTTCGCAACTGGACCGTTTAAGTCACCGTCAACAACCTTGACCCAAGCAAGACCTTTGGCACCGTACTGTTTGGCTACTTCAGTCATCTTGTCAATGTCTTTACGTGAGTAGTTGTCTGCTGCTCCTTTGACGACAATGGCTTTAACCGCAGGAGCTTCTGAGAAGACTTTGAAATCAACACCTTTGACAAGATCTGTCAAGTCTTGAAGCAACATCTCAAAACGAGTATCAGGCTTGTCAGAACCATAAAGAGCCATAGCATCATCATACTTCATTCGAGGGAATGGCAGTGTTACTTCTATGCCTTTTGTTTCCTTCATCACGCGCGCAATCAAGCCTTCTGTGATATCTTGAATTTCTTGCTCAGTCAAGAATGACGTTTCCAAGTCGACCTGAGTAAATTCTGGTTGGCGGTCACCACGCAAGTCTTCGTCACGGAAACATTTAACAATTTGGTAGTAACGATCAAACCCAGCATTCATCAACAACTGTTTTGTAATCTGCGGACTTTGAGGAAGGGCATAGAAATGGCCCTTATTAACACGAGATGGTACCAAATAGTCACGCGCCCCTTCTGGCGTTGATTTAGAAAGGAATGGTGTTTCTACGTCGATAAATTCCAACTCATCCAAGTAGTTACGGATAGAATGAGTTACCTTGGCACGAAGTTTAAGGTTTTCCAACATTTCTGGACGACGAAGGTCAAGGTAACGGTAACGTAGACGCGTATCATCGTTTGCTTCAATGCCATCCTTGATTTCGAATGGTGTTGTTTTGGCTGTGTTAAGCACAGTAAGAGCTGTTACATTCAGCTCAACTGCTCCAGTCGCCAACTTATCATTGGCTTGCTCACGTGCAGCAACTTGACCAGTCACCTCGATGACAAATTCACTACGAAGGCTTTCAGCTGTTGCCATCACCTCTGCAGATACTTTTTCTGGGTTGATAACCAACTGCATGATTCCTTCACGGTCGCGAAGGTCGATAAATATCAAACCACCAAGGTCACGACGACGGGCAACCCATCCTTTCAAGGTAATTTCTTGTCCGATGTGCTCCTCACGAACACGACCAGCATACATACTACGTTTCATGTTTTCTCTCCTCTTTTATTCTGTTACTATTTTACCATAAAAGCGCAGGCTCTTCATGAAAATCATCAGAAAAGTTGAGAAGAATCCTGCTATAAATGAAAAAATCCAGCAAAGTTATTCGCTGGATTTAGGTTTTCTTTATTTTTTACGCTTTTCCGCAATCTCTGCCGCCTTTTTAGGGAGAACAATCTCCGTTGCATAAGCCGTCGCAAATCGCATAATACCTGCGATTGGTGCGAAGATTACTGCTAAATAGTTATAAAAGAAATCCCCTTTTAAAGCATAGGCAAGCACTCCAATGATAAAGAAAAGAACAACTGCCTGAATCACTGCTAATAATATCACTCGTTTCATGACTTCCTCCTGAGTCTATTATAGCATGATTATCATTAAAAATCCGATTAAATTATTTAAAGCATGTAAAGCAATGCTGTAAGCCAGTCCACCCTTGCTGATATAAGCCAACCCCAAGCTCAAACCGAGGGAACCATACACTAGGAATTGTTGTGGAGTTCCAGGGAAATGAACGAGGGCAAAGATGATGCTTGTTACTAGTAGAAAGAGAGCTGTCTGCTTGATGTTATCCTGTTGAGGGAAGACATAACGAGCTAGCATACCTCTAAAGGTTAACTCTTCTGTCAGGGGCGCAAAGACAACTATCATGAAGAAAGCGAAGAGAGGTTGATTATGAGTCAATTGTTCTGCCGTCTGTTGATTGACTGATGGATCATTTGGCAAAAAGAATTGGGCAACAATGACAAGGGCCCATACCAAGGCAGGCAACCAGATGTATTTGTTGAGGGCTGTTTTTTCAATCGTAACGGTTCCTGTCTTATACCACTTGTAGGTAACAAAGGTGAAAATTCCTGCCAATAAGACATATACCGGGACAAAAACGTAGTCAGGTGCTCCCAACTTCATCGCCGCCACACCTACACCCTGAATAAAACTATAAATCATAATAAATGATAAGAAAGTAAGACTATACCAGCCGATATTTTTAAGTGTTTTCATAATATTCTCCTATTTGAAATAACGTTTTGTTTTGCGCAACTGTGCAACATTCGTGTACAAATGGATGACAACTGCTACGAGTAGAGCAACCAACTGTACTTGTCCTAATACTACAGATAGTACTACTAAGACAACATAGATGCCAGGAATGAGGATTTGATTGACCTTGAACAAGATCAAGTAAGCTTCTTCCATCTCAGCCTGTTTTTCTCCCTCATCATAAGTGTCCAGGTATTCCAAAACTTCCTTGGGTGTGGCCATAACAGAAAGTTTATAGTTACGAATCTTGCTAGTGATTTTTAGGCAGTAAACACCCGACCAAATACTTACAACTATCAAAAGTAAGGATGTTGCTGATATGCCGAATCTTCCTAAGTCTAAAAGCATACAGAATAGCATACTAATTTGGGAAACATTCCAAGCTACTGTAGCATAATCTAAGAAGCGATACGTAGCAAGGTAGTCTTGCTCATTTCCTTCATCCTCTTCTTCTCGTTGATAATTCTGATAAGCCTGATGACTTTTTCTAGTGAAATAAAATGTTAGGATTGCCGTAATCAGCCCTAGACCAAAAAAGATTGAGAACAAGACAGGGATTACTTGCTCTTGACTAATACCTAAAGGTTTAACTCCAAGAGCTCCGGCAAGTATTCCTAATAAAGCTCCTATAATAAAAAGTTTCAGTGCAAAAATTATGTGATTCTTTTCCATATTTTAACCTCTTTCTAAAACAAGCCAGACAACCATTGACCAAAGGATTTCCCCGATTCAAAAATAGCTGTCAAACCTTCTGCTCCAAGCGACACCAAAAGCAAACAAACAACAAGTAAGAGAATAGCTTGGTTTCTTGCTTTCTTCGCTCCATCTCCCAAGGGCTCATTCCCAAGCCAACCTGCTAGATAAGCATAGAGAGTCACGGTTATAATCCCAATCTCCGTCGAAGAGAGAAACAAGAAGACTGTCACCAAACGAACAATGTTGGCTTGAATGTTAAAATAGTTTCCTAAACCTGCACAAACACCGGCAAGTTCTTTGTTCTCAGTATCGACTTGAAAACCTGCTAAAAACTCTTTCATAACTTTTCTCCTTTTACGAGTTCTTTAAACTTTATTTTTTTCTCTACCCATCTAAAGACTAATAGTAGCACTATATTATTCCAGAAGAGGTACTTGCCTTCTACGATGGTAAACCAACCAAATAGGCTTCCAATCATAGCCAAAAGATTTACGATAAACACAACTATAGATAGATAATAAATCACTTTATACTTGTTCATCACTCATCCTCCTCTAAGCGAAAGACTGACTCGACTGGCTCATGGAATATCTGAGCAATCTTCAGGGCAATGACGATGGATGGCGTGTACTCATCCCGTTCTAGCAAACTGATGGTTTGCCTGGACACGCCAGCTAGTTTGGCCAGCTCGGTTTGATTCAGGCCATCGCGAGCCCGAAGCTCTTTTAGACGATTTTTTAGCATGTCTTTTTTCTCCTTTGTTCTTTATCTTGATTTCATTGTAACACATCTTTTTATTTTTGACAAGTATATTTGTCAAAAAGTTTAATATTTTTGTCATTTTGCAAAAGAAAACGGTCAGGATACCATTCCTGACCGTATTTTTTTATAGTTGATAAAAGATTGCTTAGTCAGCTGATGGAGCGTATTGACTTTCTTTCAGCTGGTTTTTATCATCCTTTTTGTAATCTCTTCTGACAATATAAAGCGTTGTTAGACTGATGAGAGTCAATACAGCACCTGTAACCCTTCCTTTTTGTGAGAAGACAAATTCTACTTTGTGTTGTCCAGAAGTAATCGGGAAGGAAATAAAGCTGTTCCATGCTTTTGTCACAGGTACATCCTTACCATCTACTTTCACCTTCCAACCCTCGCTATAAGGGATAGAAGTCATCATATATTTACTGTCGTCAGTAATATTCACTGAACCGACGATATGAGTATTCGAGAATTTCTCAACTTGTAGACCTTGTGCCTTCCTTTTTTCTAAAGCACTTTGAATTTGACTGATTTCTGCGCGGTAAACTCCTGCGTTTGAAAGGTCAACCTTGTCTGTTTTAAAGCGGAACTCCAGTACAGACTCTTGATTCTCTGCATTGTCAGCGATTTGCCATAGTTGACGTTGCGTATTTCTCTTGGAATGAGTGAACCACTTGCCGTTCAGAAGGACAGAGTAATCTTTCTCTGTATTTAGACCTGCAGGTACGAAGAAGTAATAAGTTAAATCTGTTCGAGGAGTAATTCGGTAGCGAACAATTGCATCCTTAGAAGAATCTACACGCTTGTAAACTGCGGTTCCTTTTTCTTTGTCGACATTTTCCTCAGTAAGATTTTCTGTTTCGACATCTCCATAGGCTAGGGGCTTGAAATAATCGAGGTAATTTTCTTCGTCTTTTTTCGCACCTTCCATAGAGTTGAGAATGATATTTTGGTTTTGAATAGCGTTGTTTTTACCGAAGCTGATATTTCTTACTAAATCATTTGTTCCATAGGCTAATGGGAACGAATTGGGATTTTCATACACAATATAGCGCTCATCTTCATAGACCTTACGCGTGAAATAACGGTGCATATCAAAACGGCTAGCAAAACGAGTGAAATACATTCTCTCAGGATGAGCTTCTTTCTCTGTAGGATCCAGATCCTTGACATCCATATAGTAGCGAACACCGTATAGGGCATCTGTTAAGAGGGTCCCATTTTCATACTCTGTCGCCGCATTAATCCCTTGATCACCCATGTAGGCGAATTGATCCATGGTCGTACGCTCTAAGCTAGAACTAAAGGTACTTAAACCTGGGTAGGAAACAAGCGATGGCACTGTTTTTGAATAGGCAAAGGTGGAGGCGATTCGATAGAATGGTTGGTCTGCTTGTTTCTGAACATCATCTGTCACTTGTTTTACAGATACCGTTGCATCTACAAACTTATCTACATCCGCATACCCAAAGGTTGCTTGAGATAGATAAGCGTTGTAACCCAACTCAAAGATTGTTAGGGTAGATAAGGCAAGAATGGCTAATCTTGTCATTCTTGAGCGCAGTAAGAAGATAACCGCCAAGTAAACCAACAAGGTTAATACAACCTGAGATAAGAGATAACCTGTTTGGAGAAGAATGCCTAAAAGAAGGACGACAGCCCCAGCTATCAATAGCACCATTTTTTTCACTTTAGGATCTTTACGAGAACGACTCCAATAGAGATAAGAGCAAGCTGCAGTGATAGCTAATAGTAAAATCCAAAATCCAATAACATTCTTTGTTAGAAATTGAGTCAATGCTTCTGGCTGTGTTTTTGGAAGATAGGTGAATTTCTTTGTATAGAGATAAATTGCTGATAAAACTAGTAACACAGCTGAAAGCAGCTTCCCTCTGCGAGAAATTTCTACTTGTCCCTTAACTACCTGATAGGCTAAAACGAGCATAAAGAACGAGAATAACCATGAGAAACGGAAGAAGAATCCAGCTGGATTTTGTCCCATATGCCAGATTTTACTTACAAACTCATTGACAAAGGAAAGGAAGAAGACGAAGGTGACTGCTCCTGCAGCCCAACGTTTTTCCTTAGCTATATCCTTCGATGTAAAGTAGAGGATAAAACCTAGAAATCCTAAAGCACCTATGTAGATATTTGGAAGATTAGGTCCAGCTGACCAGCCTGAGGCAGTATCAAAACCACCGATAGCCAGTTTAGACAGGATATCCACAGGATTGATCTGAAAGGCGAAGGAGAACTTCATGGCATCTCCAACTTGCCCCTTACTCTCAAGGAGATTATAGAAAACTGGCACAATCAACACCGATGCCGTAGCAACCCCAATGACAGAGAAGGCAAATGTTTTTACCAAAGGACTCAAGAAGTGTTTCATCTTTTGCTTCAGAGTTCCCTGGATAGAGAGGCGTGGTGAAACATAATAACAAGAGTATAGGACGATAAAAATCGAAATCATATACCCCATATAGAACTGCAGAAAGACTGTTAGTCCTAAAATAAAGGCATAACGATAGGGTCTTCCTCCATCCAAGATCTCTTCCAGATAAACGATAACGAGCGGTAGCATAATCATGGCATCATAGAAAATGACGTTCATCTGATAAGAAACGAGCATGCCTGAAAGAGCATAGGCTGTTGCAAATAAAGGCACCAACCACACACGTGATTCTGCACCTTTATAGCGCTTAATCAGGAAATGAGAGAAAGAAAGTCCGATTGCGCCGTATCTGAGCCAAATGGTCAGAAAGACTGCCAAACCATAATGTTTGAAGGGAACAATAATATAAAAAATATTAAAGGGACTCATCAAGTAATAGCCTAAAACCCCTATCATATCTCCACCGAGAGATTTGGTAAAGGAATAAGTCAGACTACTCAAATCGCCTGTAAGTACAGCATTTTTAAGCAAGCCAAAAAAGCTGATATACTGCTGACCAAAGTCAACTGCCATCAGACTTTTATTCCCAAAGGGATAGCTACCCATGAAGAACCAAACAACCAGCATGATGGTCATCGGTAGTAAGGAACTTATCGTATAAAGCAAGGCTTTAGGGTGTTTCCCTTTTAACTCTTGCCAACGCGTTAACCACTTATCCATGTTTGTTTTCTCCTATATCTTCTTAACCAATCTTATCTTTTTCAGCATGGTCAATATTGCTTTTCGCGACGATAAAGTGAGGACGTTGCTTCACCTCGTAATAAATCTTTCCGATATACTCTCCAAGCACACC
This sequence comes from Streptococcus sp. CF8_St5-17, assembly GCF_024295665.1. NCBI lineage: Bacteria > Bacillati > Bacillota > Bacilli > Lactobacillales > Streptococcaceae > Streptococcus > Streptococcus sp. CF8_St5-17. The sequence continues at coordinate 1,245 of NZ_JANCOU010000003.1, read as the reverse complement.
GATGAAGATCAGCTGAACACTGCTAAACAAGATGATAGCTGCTATTGTAGTGAAATAGCCACTCGTATAGTCGGAAGAGAAGATAAACTTACAAAATTCATAAACAATGTAGAGAAGAGACAGAGCCATGCTGACAAATCCAAATTGGATACAAATCCTAAGAGGACGATCATTAAATGAGATAATCCCCTGGAAAGCATAGTTCATAGACTTCTTAAAGCCGAATTTACTTTTCCCTGCTATACGCACTTCGTTTTTATAAGGGATAACCTTCTCTTTAAAACCGATCCACTCATAAAGCCCTTTGTTAAATCGGTTGTACTCAGGCAGCGAAACAAACACATCCACAGCTCTCTTGCTGAGGAGTCGTAATTCAGATTTCCCGTCTGTTAACTTGACATCCATGGAATGGTTCGAGAATTTATAAAAACTACGAGCAAAGAAGCTTCCTACAAATGACTCCCCTTCTCGAGTTCTCTGACCGCTGACGATGTCATATCCTTCTTTATAAGCTTCTACAAAGAGAGGGATAAGGTAGGGCGGATGTTGCAAATCACCATCCATCACCATAACTGCATCACCAGTCGCATACTTAAAACCAGCAAGAATTCCACTCTCGCGTCCAAAGTTTCTACTAAAGCTGATATACTTGACCCGTGGGTTTTCATTGGCAATAGCATCGATTAATTCTAGTGTGCTATCGCTACTGCCGTCATCCACATAGAGAATTTCGTAGTCAGATAGTTCTTCCGATAAAATCATACTCTCTAACTTCTCAGAGATGGCTTTATGTGTTTGAGCGAGAACTAATTCTTCATTTAAAAGAGTGATAAGAATTGATAGTTTCATCTAAATACTCCATAATATCTACTTTTTTAAAAAAGGGAGAGAGCCATGCTCTCCCCTATCTAAAGAAACTCAACTATTACTTATTAGAATATTTACGTTTCAATACAACTGTGCCTGATAAGATGACGATTCCGGCAAATACCAAGCCAGTTCCTACAGATTCGCCAGTTTGAGGAAGTTTTGGTTTCTCCTCCGTAGTAGTTGTCCCAGGAACGTCTGGTTTTGAGGTTGTCGTAGTCGTTGTCGTTGGTTCTTCTGTCGTTGTGGTTGTGGAAGTTGTCGTTGGTTCTTCTGTCGTTGTCGTTGTAGAAGTTGTCGCTGGTTCTTCTGTCGTTGTCGTTGTAGAAGTTGTCGTTGGTTCTTCTGTCGTTGTAGTTGTAGAAGTTGTCGCTGGAC